>DATKWG010000145.1:0-2846 GCA_035529675.1 Anaerolineae bacterium | reverse complement strand
GCACTCGCGCCACTTGGTGACCTCACGCAAGGACCAGGACGAAGGAAGAAAGGAAAGGAGACGACCGTGGAACTGAAAGGCAAGCGTATCGCCATTCTGGCAGAGGACACGTATCAAGAGTTGGAGTTGTGGTACCCGCTCCTGCGCATGCGCGAGGCCGGCGCCGAGGTGACCGTCGTGGGCATGCCCGGCGTGCGAGAATACCGCAGCAAGCTGGGCTATCCGGTGCAAGTGGACAGAGCCGTCGATACGGTGTCGGCTGAGGGGTTCGACGCCGTCATCGTGCCCGGTGGGTACGCGCCCGATCGGATGCGCCGCCACCAGCAGATGCTCGACTTGGTGAGGGGTGTGTTCGAACGCGGCGGCATCGTGGCTACCATCTGCCATGCTGCGTGGGTGCCCATCTCAGCGGGCATCATCAAAGGCAAACGGGCCACCTGTGTCTCGGCGATCAAAGATGACCTGATCAACGCTGGAGCCACTTACGTTGACCAAGAAGTCGTTCGGGACGGCAACCTGATCACCTCGCGAGTGCCCCGCGATCTGCCTGCTTTCTGCCGCACGATTATTGAGGCGCTGAGCTGAAACCTGTCTGCGAGACAAACCCACCAGTCAAAGAAAGGAGATCGAATCGAAATGGGAACGAAAGGAAGAGAAATCGTAGGCCTGGACGTGGACAATCTCATCGAGATACTCAACAAGGGTCTTGCAGACGAGTGGCTGGCTTACTACCAATACTGGGTGGGAGCCAAGGTAGCCAAAGGCCCCATGAGGGGGACCGTCGCGGCGGAGCTCTTGCAGCACGCCACTGAGGAACTGGGACACGCCGAGCTGCTTTCGAACAGGATCATCCAGCTCGGCGGCACGCCGCTCCTCAAGCCCGAAGACTGGTACAAGATGACCAACTGTGGGTACGAGCCCCCCGGAGATCCCTACGTGGAGGTGTTGCTGGAGCAGAACATCAAGGGAGAGCAATGCGCTATCGGGGTCTATCAGCAGTTGGTGGGACTGACCAGGGATGCTGACCCGGTGACACATGAGATCGTCCTCTCGATCCTCACAGATGAGGTCGAGCACGAGGAGGACCTTCAGGCTATCGCTGAAGACATCCAACTGATGAAAGAAAGAGGATGACCGAATGGGACTCGCAGACAGGATTCAACAGGCCGATTGGAAGAAAGAGAAGCACGTGCCGGTCATCGAGTGTCCGGACCAGGTGAAGGCGGATGAGGTCTTCCAGGTGAAGGTCGGGCTCGGGAAGGAGATTGCCCATCCGAACACCACCGAGCATCACATCCGGTGGATCTCCCTCTACTTTCACCCCGAAGGCAGCAAGTTCACCTACGACGTGGGGCGTTTTGAGTTCAATGCCCACGGCGAGTCGGCCACTGGCCCGAATCAGGGGCCCGTCTACACCCACCACGAGGTAACCACATCGCTGAAGCTGGACAGGCCTGGCACGCTTCATGCGCTGGCTCTCTGCAACATCCACGGGCTATGGGAGAGCAGCAAGGAGATCAGCGTAGCCTGAAGCCCTGGACTGGTAGATCGTCAACTATCGAGCTGGCGGCATCTGCGAGTTCTCTTGTCGCCAGCTTGCCGGTCTGCCGTGTGTTGATTCGCGCCGAAGACTGACTGCCGCAGCCGAGAGACGAACATAGCAATGCCAACCAAGACATTCATTGTAGAGGGACTAGCCTGCGCGGATTGTGCCGAGAGAGTGCGAGCGGCCGTCAATCAGGTGGACGGCGTGCGCGACAGCCAGGTTGACCACACTACCGGCAGGCTGACCGTCTTGCTGGCGGGCCCCGACCTGCCGGTGGAAGGAATCGCCAGGGCGGTGAGGATGGCTGGCTACACGCTGGTCACCGGCCGCCGCCGGGAGCGGGGGGCAATGCTGGGCCTCGTCCAGTTCATACTCTCGAAGCATCACACCAGGCTGACCGTTGTGGCCGGGGTGATGACCTTGCTGGGGCTGGCTCTGGTAGTGGCCGGTGGGCCCCGCTGGCCCCAGATGGTCTCCTTTGCCGTGGCGATCGTGGTGGGCGGCATCCCGGTGGCCCGCCGCGCCTTTCAGGAGTTGCGGCTGTCGCACAGTCTCGGGATCAACACGCTGATGGTGATCGCGGTGGTCGGCGCGGCGCTCATCGGCGAATGGGCCGAGGCGGCCATCCTGGTGGTGCTCTTCTCGTTGGGAGAGGCTCTGGAGGGGTACGCTGCCGACCGGGCGCGCGGTGCGCTGGAAAGCCTCCTGGACCTGGCCCCACCGGTGTCGCTCAAGCTCCTGCCCGCCGGCGAGACCCAGGAGGTGCCAGTGGCCCAACTGGCCATCGGCGATCGGGTGCTCGTGCGCCCGGGTGACCGCATCGGCGTGGACGGCGTGGTGCGAGCAGGGGAGAGCGAGGTGGATCAGGCCCCGATCACCGGGGAGAGCGTTCCGGTGCCGAAAGAGCCGGGCGATGAGGTGTTCGCCGGCACCATCAACACCTCCGGCGCGCTGGAAGTGGAGGTGACTCGTCTGGCGGCTGACAACACCCTGAACCGCATGGTGGCCCTTGTGCGGGAGGCTCAGTCTCGCCAGGCGCCGGTGCAGCGTTTGCTGGATCGCTTCGCTCGGGTTTACACGCCTGCGGTGGCTGGGGCGGCCTTGCTGGTGGCCCTGGTCCCACCGCTGCTCCTCGCCCAACCGTTCTGGGGGGCTGGCGGCTGGCTGATGCGATCGCTGCAGATGCTGGTGATCGCCTGTCCCTGCGCCCTGGTGATCAGCACGCCGGTTAGCCTGGTGAGCGCCATGACCAACGCCGCCTCGCGCGGAGTGCTGATCAAGGGCGGACGCTACCTGGAGG
>DATKWG010000144.1:0-15468 GCA_035529675.1 Anaerolineae bacterium | reverse complement strand
TGCCGACCAGCCCAGCCCCTTCCCCATCGGCCTCCTCAATGCCGGATGGACCCGGCCGCTGCTATATGCAGCCGGAGCAGGCGGCGTGTGGGGGGCGTTGCGTCGGAGGCACGAGATCGTTCTGGTACTCTTGTGGGTCGGGCTATGGCTGTTGGTCGCCAACTTGCATCTCCTGGGGTTGCCTGACTGGTGGTTGATGCCCAACTCGGCAGTGGTGATCTCATTCTGGCTGCCAGTGAGCATTCTGTGCGGCTGGCTGGCCGGGGACCTGCTTGCGCTCCTGATACGGGGGGGAAAGCGCCGGCTGCCGAGTTCCGCCTGGGAGTGGCTCTTTGGGGCAGGACTGTTCGGCTTGGTGCTTGCTCTGGCTGGCTGGGGAAGCTGGCATTCTGTCGATGTCATCAACCCAGTGACAGTGTTGGTCACCGCCGATGACATGCGGGCCATCGACTGGGTGTCGGACAATACCCCACCCCAGGCGCGATTCCTCATCAACACGCGTCAGTGGCAGGGGGACATACACATGGGCACCGACGGCGGTTGGTGGCTGCCCCTTTTGGCCGGGCGCGACGTAACCCTCCCCTCTGTGCTCTACCGGCATGGCTCGCCCAGCTACTATCAGGCCATAGGCGACCTGGCCAGCACAGTCGAAGATGCCGAGTCACTGGACGACCCCGCTCTCATCGCCCGGCTTGGTCGCGAGGGAGTAACTCACGTCTACGTGGGAGCACGTGGCGGGCGCCTCATGCCCAAGGAGCTGGACCCCAGCCCCCACTATCAGTTGCGCTACGCCTCAGGACCCGCGCGCGTCTATGAGTTCGTGCCCGATCCCTAGCTCACGGGCCAGTGTAGAGGTATTGCAGGCTGGGCACCCGCCCTCTGCCGAGGAGATCCTCCAGCAGGATCAGTTCCGTGGGCCGTCGCGCTCGCGACATGACGCCGAGCAGGGTTTCGAGCAGCCCTGGCGGCCTCTCAAAGCGCACGATGCGCGGTTCGCCCCTGATGCCACCCATCTGGGCGGCCATCTGGATGGCCTCGCTCTGGCCACCTTCTGCATCGACCAACCCTAGACCCAGGGCCTGCCGGCCGGTAAATACCCGCCCGTCGGCCAGAGCTCTGACCTCTTCCTCGGGCAGACTCCGGCCTTGGGCCACTATCTGCACAAAGTCCATCCACGACTCCTCGACGATGAGCTGAAGGTCGGCCACCTCTTTCTCGCTCAGGGGACGATGCCATCCCCCCTGGTCCTTGTGCTCGCCACTCTTGATGCTCTGCACCTCCACCCCGAGTTTCCGCATCAGCTCCTGCGCGTTGATGAACTCCCACCGCACCCCGATGCTGCCGGTCAGCGTGGCCGGACGGGCGACGATGTACTGGGTGCCGCAAGCGATGTAGTATCCACCGGAGGCGGCCGTCTCTCCCATGCTGGTCACGACCGGCTTGGGGCACTCTTTCAGCGCCCGGTAAATGTCGGCGCTGGCCACAACGGTGCCACCCGGACTATCGATGTCGAGCACAATGGCCGCCACGCGCGGGTCGGCATTGGCCGCAGCCAGGTCCTCGATGACCTTCTCAGAGTAGACAATGCCGCTGCCTGCAATACTATACGGGGGCTTGCCGCTCACGATCGCGCCCTTGACCTGGATGATGGCCACGGCATCCCCCAGCCCCCCCACGAACCCGGTCAGCCCGTCGAGACCGCCGAAAACCAGGACTCCCAGACTCACACAACTGCAAGCAACGAGAGCCAGCACCACAAGAACAATGAGAGCCCAGAGCGAACGCTTGTTCCTCATATCCCCCTCCCCCGGGGCGCCTCGAGCCGATCGCCGGAATGGTGTGTCCTCACGCCTGCACCCTACCCTTCCCAGACAGGACATCCTCAACATATATCGGGTTGCTCCAGGCCGTGCCCCCTCGAAGATCTCTACACTCGACGCGCAGATATATCTGCTCTGCTCGGAAAGGGAGGATAGCAGAGTCGAGTGACTGGCCCGGCACGGCCTCAAACCGGCGTCCCCGTGGGCCCGAGGCGTAGAAGGTGATGGTGCTGCAGGGGCTGCAACGCACGCGCAGGGCCGGTTGACCGTCCTCCTGACGCACCACCTGGAGATCGGCGATCTTGGGGCCGCTACTCGAATAGAAGTGGCCTCTGCGGATGGCCTCCAGGATGCTGCTCTCGTCCAGGCTCTTGGCTCGCACCATGATGTACCCCATCCCCTGACAGTCCAGCCTCCAATGAACGTCATCCACGGCCAGGGCATTGAGCCGCAGCCCCAGGGCCAGCAACTCGTCCCAATGGACGCTGGCGTAGCCCAAACCAACCTCTCTCTCACAGACCGAGTTGAACACCTCGATTCCGGCGATACGTCTGATGGGGGCAATGTCGGCCGAAGACTGACCCGTCCAGTATGGGTGGGCGAAGAAGGGCAGACCGCCCTGGGCCACGATCGCGTCGGTGAGGGCCTGGGCCGAATCTGCCAACTCGCGGGCGGGCAAGTCAGAGACGCCCAGAGCCAGCATGTGATAGCCCGGACCGTCGAGCTCCGTTCCGGAGATGGTGACGAAGTCGTTGGGAGGGCCAAACGTCTGGCCCTGAGTGAGCACCCAGTGGTCGGACAGGGCGACAAAGTCGTAGCCATGTCCCCGGTACCATGCGATGGCCTCCTCGGGCGAGAGAAGGCCGTCCGACTGGGTGGTATGGGTGTGCAGGTTTCCCTTGAACCACTCGCCCGCCAGCGAAAAGGGTGAAATCCAGGACATAGGTCGCTCCCTCAGCGGAATTGGATCAGGTCCAGTTGGGTCCTCGAGGATCCCGGTGCCAGAAACGGGACTCACTGCTCCCGCACCGCGGCCGTCGAACGCCTAGCGCTGCCGTCGCCCGCTTCCTTGACGGCTCGTCGAATCCTCCGTTCAGATTCGCGTTTCGCGATCACCTGACGTTTGTCGTACTGACGCTTGCCCCGCACAAGCCCTATCTCCACCTTGGCCCGATTGCTCTTGACATACATCTTGAGCGGCACGATTGTATACCCTCTCTGCTCGACCTTGATCCGCCAACGCACGATCTCCCGGCGGTGCATCAGCAGCTTGCGCTCGCGGCGCGGGTCATGATCCTGATAGCTGGCCTGGGCATAGCCGGCGATGTGACACCCGATCAGCCACGCCTCGCTATCCCGGATGGCCACGTAGCTGTCGCGCAGATTGACGCGTCCGGCGCGGATCGACTTGATCTCTGACCCAACCAGCACCAGGCCTGCCTCCAGCGTCTCATCGACGAAATAGTCGTGAAACGCCTTGCGATTGGTGGCCACCATTCGATCCTCGCCACGCGCCTTCCCAGAGGGTTTGTCCTTCCTTCCGGGCATCTCGCATTCACTCTCCATTCAGCAAATGGGCCACGGCGCGCTCCAACTGGCCATCCTTCTCCATGGCCAGGTCCTCCTCACTCAACACCACCTGAATGTCCGGCTCGATCCCACCAGCATCCAGATTCTTCCTGCTGGGTGGGTACCATTTGGCGATTGTCACCCGCAAGCTCGATCCCTCGCTCAGCTTGTGGGTGCTCTGCACCGCAGACTTGCCAAAGGTCTGCTCGCCGATGAGGATTCCGCGGTCGCTGTCGCGGATTGCCGCGGCCACGATCTCAGCAGCGCTGGCACTGCCCCCGTTCACCAGGACGACCAAAGGAATCGATGTGGCTATGCCTCCGCGCTCGACCCGATACTCCATCGGTGCTCGGTCGCGCTGCTCCTCGGTCAGTATGAGCGTGCCTTCAGGCAAGAACTCACTGGCGATATCCACGGCCATGTTCAGCAAACCGCCCGGGTTCTCGCGCAGGTCCAGGACGAGTCCAGCCGGGTCGTCGGCCAGTAACTCGCGCAGGGCAGAACGGACCCGCTTCTGCGAGATGGCGTTGAACTCCTTCAAGCGCAGGTAGGCGATGTCGCCCTCCAGCATCCTTGATTCGATGATGGGGAACTCCACCTTGTCGCGAGTGACCGGCACGACGAAGGGTTCAGGGGTGCCTTCCCGTTGCACCAGAAGGCGCACCACGGTTCCGCGCGGGCCTTTGATGAGGGCGACCACCTCCAGGATGCTCTTTCCCTCCAGCGGTTCGTCGTCTACGGCCAGGATCGTGTCGCCAGCGCGCAGGCCCGCCTCGACCGCAGGGCTATTGGGCAAGGGCTTTACGATCACCAGTCGCCCCTCGATCATCTCCACGCTGACGCCAATCCCCTCGAACGAGCCCTGCATCTCTTGATCCATGATGGCTGCCTGCAGGGGCTCCACGTACACAGTGTGAGGATCGCCCACAGAGCGAACCAGACCCGCTGCTGCGCCCTGGGTCATCTTTTCATCGTCCAGTGCATCGGGGTCGTAGAACTCTCTGTCCAGGATGGTCCAGATCTCGGTCAAGAGACTCAAACGTTCCTGTCCAGAAGGCTCGTGCAAGGTCCCGGCAGCACCAGGGAGCGCGGGTGCCACCAGATGGCGCAGTTCTGGGCCAAAGGCCCACATGGTGGCCACGCCTGCGCCGAAGCCAATGACCAGCAGGGTGGTGGTGGCCACCGCGACCATCGCTACTCCTCGCCAGAAACGACACGTATGCACACCGCGTGCATCTAACAGGTATTCCTCCATGAGAGAGACATCCTATCTGGCGCCTTGCGCGCCAAAGCGTGATCTCAGAGAATTCGCCAACCGATTATAGCACGGGGGAAGGTGTGATCAAAACGAAACGGCGTTCCCGGGAACGTGCCTGCACAGAGCCGCGCTGCACCAGGGGCCGTTGCCTGGGACATGCCAGTCTGTCCTATGCGGGCATGTCGGCGACATCTACTCGTGGGGGAGAGCGTGGAAGGGACGGAACGCGGATTCCAGAATCGAGGTCGTTGCCTGGCTCTGACGGTCGGGAGAACGTGCAAGCGCACTGTCTGTCCGTTGGGAACACCAGTCGCGCATGATGTGAGCCGCCTGCCGCCTGGTGGCTCTGCTGAAAGCCCCCCTGCGAAATCCAAGCGTGATGGTCATGTCGTATCGCCCGTCGATGGGGGCATGCAGCCGGTTTGGGCGCACGCCGCTCTATTGCACGAGCGTCGCCAGTCCGGTCGCCTCAGCGATGGCGCGAACTCGCGCCGCCAGGTCTGGGGCGGCATCGTAGACGGCCTGACCGTTGATGTCGGCCTCTATGACCCGCTCGTCATAGGGGAGCCAACCAGCCAGACGCAGCTCACCCAGTTCTCTCTCCATGAGCGCCAGGTCGCGCTCGCCGCGAACCTTGTTGCCCACGGCCCAGAGCCGGGGCACGCCCAGATCGCGGGCCAGGGCAGCGGTGTCAAGGGCCACGGCCAGGCTGCGGCGGCCAGGCTCCACCACGATGTACATGACGTCCACCGCTCTGGCGGTGCCTCTCCCCAGGTGCTCCAGCCCGGCCACCATGTCCATGACGACCGTCTCCTCTTGGCGCAGCAAGAGATGGGTGGCCAGAGCTCTGAGCATGGTGTTCTCCGGGCAGACGCAGCCCGCGCCCGCCCCACGGACGGTGCCCATTTGCATCAGGTGAATACCCCGATGGCAGACGGAGAAGCGCTCGGGGATGTCGTCAACGCGAGGATTCATCCTGAAGTAAGCCCCGAACTGGCCAGGGCGAACACCGGTGCGCTCTTCGATCAGGTCGGCCATAGCCACGATGGGCACCACCTGCTGGGCCAGCTCGCGAGGAAAACCCAATGCTTGGGCCAGTGTCGGGCTAGGGTCTGCATCGATGGCGTAGACGGTCTGGCCCTGCTCAGCCAGGGTGTAGGCCAGCAGGCTGCTGAACATGGTCTTCCCGACGCCACCTTTTCCGGATACTGCGATCTTGGCCACTCAATCCCATCCCTTTCCATCACCGGGCGCCAAGCAAGGGAGATACCCTGCTCGACGACCAGCCGTCGAAAATCCACTCGTGGCGCCAAGTGCACTAACGGTTCTTGATGTTGCCCCGACGCGAGACGTCAGTGTCCAAGATGAGGGTCACCGGTCCGTCATTGTGGATCTCGACCAGCATCCTGGCCTGGAAGCGCCCAGCTTCCACCTGGCTCACCCCCTGGCCGCGCAACAGCGAACAGAAGCGTTCCACCAGCGGGGCGGCTACCTCGGGGCGGGCTGCGTCGATGAAGCTGGGACGACGGCCACGGCGGGCATCACCATATAGGGTGAATTGCGAAACGACCAGGGCTGCACCCGCCACGTCCAGAAGAGAGCGGTTGAACCTTCCAGCGTCGTCCTCAAAGATGCGCAGGTTGGCTATCTTTCGAGCCAGCCACAAGGCTTCAGATTCTGTGTCCCCCTGCTTGATGCCCAGGAGGACCACCAGCCCCCGGTCGATCTGACCGGCCAGTTCGGGGCCGACCGTCACCGATCCGCGCGTGACGCGTTGCACGACGGCTCTCATGCACTTCTCCCCGAGGCATCAAGCTCCGCGCTTGAGTTTGCTCTAGCGAGAGCATTCTGGTATAGTTTGACCACTATACAATAGGGGTCGCGGCGATGATCAAACTGATCATGACCTGGAACATACGCGAAGGCAAAGAGGCAGAGTACCTAGAGTTCCTGAACAAGGATTTCGCCAGGCTACTCCTCAGCATGAACATCCATCCTACCGATGCCTGGTATGCGGTGTGGGGACGCGGCCCCCAGGTGATAGCTGGCGGCGTGGCCGAAGACATGGCCGCAATGGAAACAGCTCTGCGCGGCGAGGAATGGCAAGGCTTGCAGGACAAGCTCAAGCAGTTCGTGGTCGATTTCAAGTACAAGCTCGTAGAGCATACTGGGAGCTTTCAATTGTGAGACTCCCGGGGAGTGAGCCAGCTCCATCGGGACAATAGGATAGCATACGCTCCATCATGGTCAGAAACAGCGCCGTCAACGCTTCCGAAGGCGCTGATGGACTCCGGGCCTAGGCCTCACCACTATCCAAGGCATCGGCAGTGGGGGCGTCGGATTCGCCCTCCCCAGCCGGCCCTGCTTCCTTCTCCCGCCTCTTCAAGTCCGGCTTGGGCATCAACGACGATCCGCCCTTGTGGTCCGTAACATAGAAGCCGCCACCTCTGAAGATGACCCCTACCGGTTGAATGATGCGGAACACTTGACTGTTGCACTCTGGACACACTTTGAGCGGATCCTCCGAAAAGTGCTGGAATCGTTCGAAGGTGATGCCACACTCGTCGCACTTGTACACATAGGTCGGCATTGTAAGGACCAACTCTTTCTGCTGCTGACTGGGAACCCATCTGGCCCGATGCGAGACCGTCGCTGAGCCACCTAGGCCGGGCACACTAAATCCCGATTATACGCCAGAGATCCAGATGGAGCAAATCGAACCAGTGCTTGCGCCGGAGGTCCGGTCACGCTGGGCGCCAGAGCGATCCTGGGCGAGATCGGGCCTCGCGCCGAGAGCGCGCCCGATGCCTGCCCGATCTGGCTGCGTAACCCTTTTTCGCACGGAGTGTTCTAACCCACGGGTGGTCGCGCGGAGATCTTTGGTTCTGTCCAGTTGCTTGTGGCGCTGTTTGACTTGGCGTGGGTAGGATGGCATAATCTCCACCGGCTTCCGACGACAATTCTCGATCCGCAGAGGAGGACAGTCAATGGACACATTTGAACGGGTGAAGGCGATCATTGTGGACCAGCTAGGAGTCGAAGCAGACAGGGTCGTCATGGAGGCCAGCTTCCGGGAGGATCTGGAGGCGGATTCGCTGGATCTCGTGGAGCTGATCATGGCCTTCGAGGAGGAGTTTGGGGGCGAGATCTCGGATGAGGAGGCCCAGAGTATCACCACGGTAGCCGAGACCGTAGCATATCTCGAGAAGAGAATCTGAAGCTGCGTCGTCGATCCAGACCCGTGGCCAGGGGGAGGCCGAGGGTACAAGCCCCGAAGCATCCTTTGCTGAAATGGGGGCTTGGTCGGCCAAGGGAGGTTTCGCCGCACCCGTCGGAAGAGGAGGGCACTTGTGTCGCAGGTCGCGGTCATCAGCGATAGCACCGCCAGCCTTCCCGAGCGTATGTATGAGCGCTACCAGATCCTGATGGTGCCCTACTATCTCCACTTTGAGGATCGTACAGCACGCGACATGGTGGACATCAAGCAGGAGGAGTTCAACGCTTATCTGTCGCGGCTTCCCGATGGGGCTGAGTTGCCCAAGACGGCAAACCCCGGGCCAGGCGACTATGTCCAAGCCTTTGTGGCCGCAGCCAGGCGGGCCAAGGAGATCATCTCGTTTCACATGACTTCCTTGGGGAGCGGCGCCTACCAGGCGGCGATGGTGGCCAAGGATATGGCCTTGGAGCGACTCCGGGGAGTGCGCATAGAGGTGATAGACACGCGCAATGTGTCGATGGGCCACGGTTGGATGGTTCTGCAAGCAGCGCGAGCATCGGCCAAGGGCGCAAACCTCGACGACATCCTTGATATGGTTCGCAAGATGATCCCCGTCTCCCGAATGATCCAGACAGCGGACACTCTGCGATACCTGTACATGGGAGGACGCATCGGCCGGGCCAAGCATGTGCTGGGTTCCTTGCTCAAGATCAAGCCGCTCATCAGCATGGAGGACGGGGTCATCGTGGCCCTGGGAGTGGCGCGCTCGCGGCTAACTGCGTATCGCCGCATCGCCTCACTCGTCGAGGAAGCTGTGGGTTATCAGGGCCGCATCCGCCTGGCCCTGACCCATGCGGCCGCCAGGGACGAGACAGACAAGCTTCGCCGCCTGGTCGAAGCGTTAACGGTACCTGTGGAGGTACTGGTATGCGAACTCTGCCCGGCCTTGACCGTCCACAGCGGACCAGGCACTGCGGGACTGTGCTACGTTCCCGAGCGCGTCTGACCCAGGGCAAACGCGCGGCGGGCAGCCGCCACCGCTGACGCAGCTCGAAAGGTGCCAGTTGAACCCTGCGCAACATGGATTCGAGCAGAAGGGACTCTGGCCGATCCCCCAGTATCGGCCAGACAACGGTCGCGCGCTGGCCGAGAAGGGTCTCGGAAGTTGACGGTGATGCCAGAACACCATTCAGGGGAGGCGTGGCAGGTCAGCGCAGTGGTGTTGGCCGGGGGCCACGGCAGGCGCTTGGGGCGCGATAAAGCAGGCCTCGAGCTTGGGGGAGAGACGCTGCTCCAACGCATGGTGAGGCTGGTTTCGCGGCTAAGCCATGACGTCATCGTTGTGGTTCGCCCCCATCAACAGCTACACGTGGAAGTGCGGGTTGGCCTTGCGGGCTACCGTATCCGGACTCTGTCGGATGCCGAGCCATACGTGGGAGTTCTCGCCGGCATCGCCTCGGGGCTGGCTGGAGCCCGTCACGACTGGTGCCTGGTAGTTGCCTGCGACATGCCCTTCATCAGCCTCGATCTGCTTCAATACATGATTACCTTGCGGCAAGGCTACGATGCAGTGGTTCCTCGGCTGGAAGTGGGGCTGGAGCCCCTCCTTGCCCTCTACCACAAGTGTTGCCTGCCCGCGCTGTGGCGCGCCCTCGAGGCCAGGAAACGTCGTGTAGTGAGTTTCTATGGGTCACTGAGAGTACGCTACGTTGAACCCGCCGAGATCCGCCGCTTTGATCCCACGGGCCACTTATTCCACAACATCAACCTGCCAGAGGATCTCGCCCAGGCGCGGGAATGGTTGCGTGCAGCAGGGAGACAGGGAGAGCGGGCTTGCAGCCGTCGCTCGCCAGAGGCTATGCGAGAGCTCGGCCCTGATCTGCCTGGCGGCCCGATGATGTCCGGTGGTGCGCACGTCGCGAGCCCGACGGCACAGATGGGAGCAAAGAACCAGGGTAGATCGTAAAGCGTGGCGATTGGCGAATCTCCCCTGCTGGACGACCATGCCCTTTGTCGGTGTCCTTTTGTGCCCAGCTTCGCTGATAGCCTGCAGAATGAAGCCGGGCATGGTATATTGCGTCTGAGGGTTTGTTTCGCCCACCAAGAAGGAGTTCCAGTGCCACGGTCAGACGCACCAGAGATCGTGATCCGACGCCTACCACTGTATTTGCGCTGTCTCACTCTGCTGGCCGAACGCGGCCAGGACGTGGTCGCCTCCGGAGAGCTTGGCGCTTATGTGGGAGTCACCCCGGCCCTGGTCCGAAAGGACCTTTCCTACTTTGGCGAGTTCGGAAAGCAGGGGCTGGGATACAAGGTGGCTTTTCTCCGCGACCACCTGATGAGCATCCTTCAGACCGACAGAGACTGGCCAGTGATCTTGGTGGGTGCCGGTCCTCTGGGACACGCCCTGATGCACTACGAGCCGTTCCAGCGCTGGTGCTACCAGATTGTGGCAGTGTTCGACAGAGATCCGGCCAAGATCAGCCAACCTATCGATGACCTGACGGTCCAGCCCATGAAAAACATACCACTTGTGATCGAGAAGAGGCGGATAAGAGTGGCCATTCTCGCCGTTCCCGCCCGACACGCGCAGAACGTTGCCGAAGACCTGGTAGGCTGTGGCATACGTGCCATTCTCAACTATGCGCCAGCGCATCTCGTCTTGCCCTCCCACGTGCGCGTGGCCCACATCGACCCAGTGATCAGCCTTCAGGGTATGACCCACTATCTGTAGCCCACCGGGAGCACGAAAGAAGGAACAACCGTGCGGCATCCACTATGGGTGCCACACGGTTGTGGTTCTGAAGGCCTTCGCTTCAGGTCATCTCCAGGGCCCGCCGCAGCAAGGAGAGGTGCTCCAGGCCGAGCCCGGCTCCCACCGCAACGCAGGTCTTGGGACGCTCGGCCAGGTGACATGGAACACTAGTCTCCTGGGTGAGAAAACGGTCCACATTGCGCAAGAGTGCGCCACCCCCAGTCATGACCATGCCCCGGTCGATGATATCCGAAATGAGCTCTGGTGGCGTCTTCTCCAGAGCCGCTCTCACCGTCGTCGCAATCGTCGCCAGGGGTTCAGCCATCGCCTCGGTGATCTCTGGGGAAGTCACCCTGATGGTACGGGGCAGGCCTTGGACCTGGTCACGCCCGCGCACCTCCATGCTCAGGGGCTCGTCCAATGGCAACGCGCTCCCAATGGCGATCTTTATCCCCTCTGTGGTCTGATCGCCGACCATCAGGTTGTACTTGCGCCGAATGTAGGAGCCGATGGCCTCATCGAGGCTGTTCCCCGCAACGCGGACCGAGCTCGAGACCACGATGCCATACATCGATATCACCGCTGTCTCACTGGCACCGCCACCAATGTCAACGACCATGTTGCCGGTGGGAGTACCGATGGGCAAGCCAGCGCCCAGGGCGGCGGCAAGGGGCTCGGGAATGAGATGGGCCACGCGGGCCCCCGCCTGGATCGCCGCCTCTCGTACGGCACGGCTCTCCACGCTGGTCACCCCCACGGGCACACTGATCATCACCTCGGGACGCCGCTCGAAGCGACCACACAGCTTGGAGATAAAGTATCGCAGCATTGCCTCGGTAACAACATAGTCAGCGATGACGCCGTTCTGCATCGGCCGCGACACCTCGATCGTCTCAGGCGTCCGCCCCAGCATGGCATAGGCCTCCTTGCCTGCCGCGATGATCTTGTTGTCAACCCGGGAGATGGCCACCACTGAGGGTTCGTCGAGTACGATGCCCTTGCCCCGAACGTACACGAGGATGTTGACCGTGCCCAGGTCGATGCCTATTTGCTTGCCTAGCATTCGTCCTCCTGGTGCGTATGCGAGCCGAGGTCTCCATCCAATACTACCACAAGCTCTGACCCCGGACAACCGGCCCAGGGCAGTCGCGCGCCGCCGCTTGGCCGGGCAACAAGACTGCCATGGGCCAGGGCTCCGACAGGATCGCTCAGAGAGTGCTGCGAAGTCCGACAGGACAACCGTGTCCGCCAGACTACGTGCTGCCCTGCGCACCAAGCGGCACGTCCCGGGGCAGCGTCAGACTCACGCTCGCGGGGCCAAGAGCACTCGCCAGTTTCCCAAAGTGAAAGCCCGCTAACTCGGCGTGGGGATGGGCAGTGGTGCACATTTCCGGGCACTCGAGGAGCACTGACCGTTCGCTCGAAAGGAGTTCCCGCCCAAAGGTGCAATCGCCCGAAGGTGCAATCGCCCTGCCAGCTACTCGAAACCGAAGGGCAACGCTGCCCACTCCACAGGCTCCTCGGCGTTGCATGTGGGGCAGGGATACTCCGCCTCTTCCACCCTGGATACCACAGCGCCAAGCCGCTGGAGTTTGAGGTCGATGTCCTGGTAGCCGCGGTCAATGCGGATGACATGGCTGATGCGGGTCATCCCTTCAGCGGCCAAGCCAGCCAACACCATCGCAGCCCCAGTGCGAATGTCGAGTGCGCAGACCGTGGTGCCGTGCAGAGGCGTTGGGCCGTGGACGGTGGCCCTCCGCCCGGAGGAAACGTCGATATGTGCCCCCATTTCCTTCAACTCAGACACGTGGTTCAGTCTGCCATCGTACATGGTTTCGTATATCGCGCTGTCTCCCTCGGCTTGGGTCATCAGCGTGGCAAAGAGGGGTTGCATGTCGGTGGGGAATCCCGGATAGGGGTAGGTCTGTATGTCAACCCCGGTCAGGCTCCTGGGTGCAGACACCTTGTACACTTCTTTGGAGGCTGTGACCTCGGCGCCCGCCTCCCTCATCTTGATGGTGAGAGCGCCCAGCCAGCGTGAAACGGCGGGGTCCATAGAGACCTCACCTCCGGTGATCAGACCTCCCAGGGCAAAGGTGCCGGCCTCCATGCGATCGGGCATGATGCGATAGGCGGCGCCGTGAAGGCGACGCGTCCCCTCCACCTGGATCGTACCCGTGCCTGCGCCGTAAATCCGGGCTCCCATGGAGCAAAGGAAGTTGGCCAGATCAACCACTTCTGGCTCGATGGAAGCGTTCTCGATGTAGGTGGTCCCCTCGGCGAGACACGCAGCCATGAGAAGATTCTCGGTTCCCGTGTGGCTGGGGTAGTCGAGGATGATTCTCTCACCTCGCAGCCGTCGCGCACTGATCACGTAGGAATCCCCTTTTTGAGTGACCTCGCCACCCATGGCCTGGAAGCCCTTCAGGTCCACGCTGATCGGCCTGGTGCCTATGGCACAGCCTCCCGGATGCGGCGACTCGGCCTGTCCGAAGCGACTGAGCAGGGGCCCCACCATAAGGAAGCTGGCGCGCAGCTTCTCGACCAGCTCTATCGGCAGAGAGGCTCTGGAAATACGCGTGGCCTTGATGCGCACGGTATTGCGTCCCTCAAATCGGGCGGCCACACCAAGCTCCTGCAACGCTTTCATCCCGTTCCGTATGTCCTCGATGTAGGGGACATTCTCCAGCAGACATTCATCGGCCGTGAGCAGTGTCGCAGCAATAATGGGAAGCGCCGCGTTCTTAGCCCCCAGGATGTCAACTTTACCCACCAGTGGGTGTTTTCCCTCGATGACTAGTGGCATGACTCCCCCATCCAAAGTGACTGTGCGTATCAGGAACGCCTCCAGGAGCGGCATCACTCCCATCGGGCAGCCTAGTAGAGTGCTCCGTGAGCAACAGAGCTGCAAGCCTTCAGCGCGACGCTACGCTCCGCCGGGGAGCATCGGCTCCCCCATCTGATCGACCTGTCTCAACGTTCATCTCATTTCTGCGCAGGATCCGCTCGTCTTCCAAACCACTTGGCCATTCGTCGCAGCCGCGACACCGAGGACAGCTGGTGCTTCCTCACCTGAAGCGCCTAGCAGGGCGCGCGCCAGAACAGCCCGTGCCTCTTGGACGGCAGAGTCTTCGCCGGGGATATGGGTCAGCGTCCAGCGCTGCCACGGTACTCAACCCTAAGACGCCCCAAAAGGCACCGCGTTGAAGCGTCCGCGAAAGGGATGGGGAGGTGTGGTGGACACCGGCTTGCTTCCCAGATCGGTTCGTCGAGCCAACAACTGCGCGCTCCTATCATATACTGCCGGCTGGTAGCTGTCAAGACATCCTGCGTGCCTAGTTATGCGACGTGAACCTTTCACCCGATTGACGGGCCGTGCCCCTTCCCCTATAATCTCATCAACATGGTGACGAATGACGGGGGACACAGCCGTTGAGTGCACGAAGGCAGGTCTCGGGGGAGGCTCTCACCAAAAGGCAGGAACGCCTGCGCGAACTTGTCCCGGACCTGGGCTCGGTCGCAGTGGCCTTCTCAGGGGGCGTGGATAGCAGCTACCTGCTGGCCATCTGCATCGACGTGCTGGGGCCAGACCGGGTGCTGGCCGTGACCGTTGACTCGCCTCTGATGCCTCGCGCAGAACTGGGCAGGGCGAAAGAGGTGGCCCACTCATTGGGCGCCGAGCATCGAGTGGTGCCGCTCGATGAACTGGCCATACCCGAGATCGCTGAGAATCCCCCGCGTCGCTGCTACTTCTGCAAGAGGGCGCGCTTTCTGGCACTCGGTGCACTGGTGGGCGACGCTTGTCTGCTTCACGGCGAGAACGCAGATGACCAGATCGACTACCGCCCCGGTTCGCTTGCTGCTCGAGAATTGGGTGTGCGCGCCCCCCTGGCCGAGGTGGGCCTGACCAAGGCGGAGATCCGTGAGCTCTCGCGGCGTCGCGGCCTTGCCACATGGGACCAACCGGCGGCGGCTTGCCTGGCAACCCGCTTCCCCTACGGAACGTCCCTTACCCGTGAGGGTCTTGAGCGTGTGGATGAGGGCGAGCAGTTGATTCGTCGCGTGCTGGGTTCAGGACAGTTGCGCCTTCGCGACCACTTTCCGATAGCGCGCATCGAGGTGCTGCCCCAGTTGATGGCCCGCCTGCTTGTGCCAGAGTTCCGCACAGAGATCGCCCGGGGCTTGCACCTACTTGGCTACCGTTATGTAACGTTGGATCTCGATGGGTACCGCATGGGGAGCATGAATGAACGCATCGAAAGGCAGGTCTGAGAGCAGCCTCCACGAGCTCGTCTTTGCCCGGCCCGACTTTTGCCGGGACCGTCGTGGTGGGGTGCCCGAGGTAGTGATGGCTCAAGGCAAGACCGTCGCCCAGTGCATGGCGATCGTTGAGGCTTTCTTGGAGCGCACAGGTCGGGCCATCCTCAGTCTTGTTCCCGCCGAGGTCGAGAAAGCTCTGGCCGAAGCCTATGGTCGGGATGGATTCGAATGGCACGAAGCGTCGCGCATGGCCATCGTGCGTCGCGAGGGCTACACTGTCGCCCCAACGGGGGGCAGGGTCGGCATCCTTACGGCAGGCACCTCAGACCAGCCCATCGCCGAGCAAGCCGCCATCGTCTGCCGCGAGATGGGGTGCGAGGTCTGCCTGGCCCACGATGTGGGCGTCGCTGGCCTGCATCGCCTGGTCGAGCCATTGCGACGATTCCTCGAGGATAGAGACGTGGATGCCATCATCGTGGCCGCGGGCATGGATGGCGCCCTTCCCTCGGTGGTTTCTGGACTGGTAGCGGTACCGGTCATCGGGCTGCCCACATCGGTGGGCTATGGCATGGGGGGCAAGGGCAAAGCA
>DATKWG010000143.1:0-4231 GCA_035529675.1 Anaerolineae bacterium | reverse complement strand
GGGTAAACGTAGGTGGCATCGGGGCTGTCCTTGTAGACGCGCCACCAGGTCTCGTGTTCCTCGTCGTTCATCCTGTTGATGAAGTTCTTGAGATCGATAGGCCCCGGGCAGAGGCGTTTGGGCACCAGGGTCGCCGCTTCTTGTTCCCAGCGATCGTGGGGCGCGTCACTCTCGGGCTCTGAGATCCGCTTCTCCATCCTGGCGACCTCATGTGCCGCGAAGCGGCGAGCTTGCTGCTGCCAGGGTGCTGCGTCCGCGTCTGCCAGCCGGCGAACCGATCCCAGGGCGCGCTCGTTACGCTGAAGCAGGAAATGCACGCGCCTGGCCACCGTCCGGCTACCTCTCTGTGGGCCCTGGGGCTCATCGGCGTGGGTCACCGCGTCGCGGAGCGTCTCCAAGACACTCGTCTTGAAACGGGACAGGACCTCCTCGGCCAGCCATGCAGCCTCCTCTGGGCCGGCATGGGCCAGGAAGTAGGCGTAGGCAGTAGCCACGCTGCCCGCTCGGGCCAGCATGGCCGGGTCGACTTTGTCCAGAGTATCGGTGCTGGTGTGGTAGAACTTGTCTGGCCACTGGTTGATCATGGGACAGGGTACGCCCACGCTGGGATCGACGAGCAGGCAGTGATCGCTGCCTCCGGAAAAGGGGGTGACGGCGTAGTTGGTGGCGCCGGAGGATGTCTCTTCCACCAGGCGCACCACGAGATCGTCGGCGTAGTTGGCAAAGGATCCCGGCGCCTGCTCGACGGTCACGGTGCTTCCGCACAAGCTCTGGTCCTCACCCACCATGTCCAGGTTGAGGGCGGCGATCATGTTGGGAATCAGGCTCTCGTTATGCGCCAGGTACGCGGCAAAGCCCAGCATTTCAGGGACGAGGAGGAATCTGATCCCCCGGCGCGGCTGGTCATGAAGGGGAGCACATTCCAACCCCTGGTCGTCACGTTCTGATGGCCGCCAACGCTGATTCGAACTGCGAGCGCCATCGGTCTAAAAGGGGTTGCTCGTTTACCGATACCTCGAGCCAATTCGCTTGTTGCACATCCTCGATTGTCGGTTTCTCCCATGTTGGGAGAGCCTTTCCAGTCTTGCACAGCGGGAGCCGGGGACCCTGGGAAAGCGAGTGACAGGGGATCCCTTGGGCCCCTGACGAGAGACGCTATTCCGCTGTCTTCGTCGTCCAAGAGGCTAACCTTAAATCCAGTTTTGCCAGTTGACAAGAACCGTTAACCTATGTTACAATGATGTTGGCCGCAGCGCTACCGGTAGCGCGACCGAGAATGAAAGAGTAAGCCTGTGGCAAGAATCCTCCATCAAGCGCACCCAGAGCACTGTGACAATTCAAGATGTGGCCAAGATCGCCATATTGAGAACTGCTGATGGGGCGTAACCGGGCCTGCTAAGTTCCAGAATCTATGAGATTCTACACACCACCATTGTCACGACGATGCAACTGGGCTGCCATGCTTGCTTCGCCAGCCCCATCGGAGGCGTGGCGGTGGTGTCGTGTGGTGATCTGTGCGGATCCGGTTTGGTCCTGCGGTGATCGCATGATCGCCCGTTGAACAAGGGGGTAATCGTGGCCAACGCAGATCAGTTGGACTCTTCGCCTGTGATGTCCCGGTTGCGGCAGCGCCTCCGCGTGGGGGTTGGCTTCCGGGAATTGAACGTTTTGATCGCCTTCATTGCCCTCTGCGCCTTCTTCTGGTGGCGAAGTCCTGGTGTCTTTGCGAAGCCGGCCAACCTGGCCATCATCATGCGTTTCATTGCCACCTTTGGCATCCTGGCCATCGGCGAGGTCCTGGTGATCATCACCGGCGGTATTGACCTCTCGGTGGGTTCTATGACTGCGCTCACCGGGGTGCTCGTCGCTTCGCTGATGCTGAAGGGGGCGTTCGGGATCGAGTCTTTTGGTCTCATCCCGTCCATCCTCATCGTCCTAGTCTTCGCAGCCACGGTGGGGCTGTGGCACGGGTTCTTTGTCACCAAGGTGCGCGTTCCGGCTTTCATTATCACCCTGGGAACCTGGCTCATGGCTCGAGGCGCGGCAGCCTATATCACCCGCGGCTACCCCGTCGTCTTCCCCACGGGCCACCCCTTCCTCCTGCTGGGCCAGGGAAAGTTCCAATCGATCCCGATCATGTTCTTCGTGTTGGTGATCGTGGCGCTGGTCGTCTTCTTCATCCTAAATCAGACCACCCTGGGACGTCATATCTATGCTGTCGGCGGGAACCTCGAGGCGGCTCGCGTATCTGGGGTTCATGTAGATCGTGTGCGCCTGTTCTGCTATGCTGCCAGTGGTGTAATGGCTGGCATCACAGGCATCCTGCTCGCCTCCCGCCTCGGGCAGGGCACCCCAGTGGTGGGTTCGGCCTACGAGCTATGGGCCATCGCCGCCACGGTCATCGGCGGCACCAGCCTCTTTGGCGGCGAGGGGACGGTGCTGGGGGCCGTTCTCGGGGCGGCGATCATGGGCGTGATGCAGAACGGGATGGTGCTCATGAATGTCTCCTCCTACTTGCAGGACCTGGTTCTGGGCGTAGTGCTGGTCATTGCGGTCACGTACGACACTTTCCGTCGCCGGCGTGGAAGATAGACGGGGGACAGACTATGTCGGGCGATACGGCAATCGTCGAAATGAAGGCTATCACAAAGAGCTTTGGCGCAGTACAGGCGCTGCAGGGCGTGGACCTGAGCCTGGCCCACGCCGAGGTACTGGGCCTTGTGGGCGACAACGCGGCCGGCAAATCCACGCTGATGAAGGTGTTGAGTGGCGCGTACCACCCCGATGCGGGTGAGATTCTGATCGAAGGCCACAGGGTCCACATGGGTGGCCCCGAAGACGCCCGGCGGTTGGGCATCGAGATGGTCTACCAGGACTTTGCCCTGGCGGACAATCTGGACGTGGCCAGCAACATCTTTCTGGGGCGCGAGATCGTGCGGCTGAACCTAGGGCTGTTCAAGGTGATGAACAAGGGACGCATGGAGGAGGAAGCCCGCCGCTCAATGCAGCAATTGAAAGTAGACCTCGCTTCTGTGCGATTCAGGGTGGAGAGGTTATCGGGCGGCCAGCGGCAGGCCGTGGCCATCGGACGCGCAACCGCTTTTGATGCCAAGGTGCTCATCATGGACGAGCCGACAGCCGCCCTGAGCGTGGCGGCCATCGGCCAGGTGTTGGATCTGATCCGCGCACTCAGCCGTCAGGGGGCATCCGTCATCATGATCAGCCATCGCTTGGAGGACATTCTCGAGGTCGCCCACCGGGTGATAGTCTTGCGACATGGGCGGAAAGTGGCGGATCGCCCCATTAAGGGCCAGTCCCTCGCTGAGTTTCGGGAGAACGTAGTGGCCTGTATGGTGGGCGCCGTTGACGACTTTGCGCCGCGGCATTAGCCCTTCATCACAGCTCGCATAGCCTGCGAGGTCTTGAGATCGGGGGAAAGGAGGTGATGCCAGCGAGTCTGGAATGGAGACACCCAACACAGAACTATCTCGTCACGAACACTTACTAGACATCAGGAGGAAGACAGTGAAGACGAATCTGTGGAAACTCATGAGCGTAGCGGTCGTTCTGGCCTTGCTACTTGCGGGCCTGGCGGCCTGTGCGACGCCAGCACCACCACCAGAAGAGGAGCTCAAGATCGTGGTCATCGGCAAGTCGGTGCACCCCTACTGGTCGAACGTGGAGAAGGGGGCGATAGCGGCAGGTGCGGATCTGGGCGTGGAAGTGGTCTTTTTCGTGCCGCCCAAGGAGGACGTGGCGGCGCAGATCCAGACCATGGAGACCTACATCGCCCAGGGGGTGACGGGCATCGCCATCGCACCGTCTGACCCCAGCGCCCTAGAGCCGGTGATGAAGCAAGCGGCGGATGCGGGCATCTTTGTGACCACGCTGGACACGCCGCCTGTGAAAGACAGCGTCTCGCTCGTGTACATCGGCACCGACAACTACACGGCGGGCACGATGGCTGGGGCAGCGATGGCCGAGCTGTTGCCCGGAGGTGGTAAGGTGGGCATTGGCCGCGGCTCAGACACGGCGTTGAACGCCCTGCAGCGCACCGATGGTTTCCTGAAGGGGATCGAGGGCACGGGCGTCGAGGCCCTGGAGCCGGTGAATGACAAAGAGGATGCGGCCACGGCACTGCAGTTGGCCAACTCGGTCATCTCCGCCAATCCCGACCTGGCCGGTGCCTTCGGCGTCTATGCCTACAATGGCCCGGCGTGGGCGACAGCCA
>DATKWG010000142.1:0-37751 GCA_035529675.1 Anaerolineae bacterium | reverse complement strand
CGGCTGCACTAGGAAAGTCTCGGGCTCCGTCGGAGCACTGACTGGCCGAACAGGGCGCTCTAGCTCCTGTGCGCGGGAAACCGGCTCTGGCCGTACACCCGGTGTCTCCGCCCGAGGCCCTTCACTCAATGCCCTCAGAGGCTGCACGACTGGCGTCTCTTCGGCTCGCAGAGCCTCCAGTGACGGCGCGGGAGGCTGCGGCTCCTCGGCCCCGAGGTCGCGCTCCGGTCGAAGATGCGGCACAGCCGCCTCGCCAATCGGTGCCTCCGGCTCCTCGCCCGGCACCCTCAACACTCGCACGACTGGCGTCTCTTCAGCCCGCAGAGCTTCCGGTGACGGCGCGGGAGGCTGCGGCTCCTCGACCCCAAGGTCGCGCTCCGGTCGAAGATGCGGCACAGCCGCCTCGCCAATCGATGCCTCCGGCTCGTCGCCCGCCACACTCAACGCTCGCACGACTGGCGTCTCTTCGGCCCGCAGAGCTTCCGGCGACAGGGCGGGGGGCTGCGGCTCCTCGGCCCCGAGGTCGCGCTCCGGTAGAAGATGCGGCACAGCCGCCTCGGCAATCGGTGCCTCCGGCTCCTCGCCCGGCACTCTCGAGCGCCGCACCGCCTGGATCTCCCCAACGGGCAGGCCCTCGGATGATGAGACAGACGGCTGGGGCTGTACAACGGGATAGCCACGCTCCGGTTCGTCAATAGATGCCTCAACAGGCAGCTCTCTCCTGGCAGCAGACGCCCGGAGAACACCAGGGGCTTGCCGTTGGGAGACCACTCTGGACGGCTCGACACCGATCCCCAATCCGTCGTACTCCGGCTCGAGCGCGGTATAGCTCGGTTGCACATGTATCAGCCCCGCGGCCTCAGGAAACCGCCGCGCGACGCCCGCCTCGGGCTCCACCGTCTCGTAGCCTGTCCCTGCGCCAACAGGGGCAGCCCGCGCGGGGGCCGCCGTGGGCGACACGATCCGCCGAGGGGTCTCGGGCTCCCTCGCGCGCTGAACGCCTAGTCGCGCAGCGTCGCGTGGCCCAACGGCCTCCCTTGGGGTAGCAACAACGCCTCTCGGCCGCGACGGCGATGGCACGACGCCTTGAGCTTCCGTTCCCACGCCTGGCTCTGGGGCTGCTGGCCCGAGACTGGCTTGCTCAAGGTCTCGGTATCGGGACACCGCCTCACCAGTCTCCGCCGGAGAATGCATCGCCGTGAGTCCTGCATCCTCGACCTCCGGTCCTGGCTGCACCGACGGCACTTCTGCCAAAGGGGCCATCCCCAGATCACGCGCCTGCTGGATGGCCTCATGGCCCTCAGGCTCCTTGCGAGCCTCCTCGACCAACCGCGAGAGTTGGAGGTCCCTTGTCTCCCGGACCGGAGCCCCCTCGGCCGCCTCCTGGCCGACCGACGGACGAGGAGCGACTTGGGGCTCTGCGCCACGAGGCGGCTCAATGGGCGTATCGATCTGCCGGCCCACGCGGGGTTCCATCACCGACGGAGACACGCCTCTTGCCCCGTCCTCTGCGGGTCTTTCAGGCGACGACGTGTCTTCTACGCCTCTGCGCTCTGCTTCTCGCCGCACCTCAAGAGGTGGGCTTGCCCGCCCAGACTCGGGCGCGGGGGCTGCCTCGCGCCGTTCCTCAAGACTCAAGACATCTGGCGCAGGCGCCATCTCACGCGGCGTCTCCAGGGCCGGCATGACCACTGGCGGCACGCCCTCTGGCGCCGACAAGCCGATCTCCTGAAGGACAGGTCTGGGCAATGGGCCCCTAGGCCCTATGCCAGCCACACCCGTCTGCGGCCCCTCAGCGACCCGGGAGAGAGGCACTCTGTCTCTGGGCGCCGTTCGCTGAACACGTTGCCTGCTACTTGAGGCGGGCCTCGTCGGCGACGGTCGAGCCGACGTCCTGGGAGCCGTGGAGCTGGAAGGAGTCGTTCTCTCCAGAGCACGCCGCACTTCTGCGACACTCCAGGGCAAAGAAGGCTGGCTGGCTGCCGGGCTAAGGGTCCCCGTCTCCTCAAAGGGAATCGACGTGCCGGCCAGAACCAGAGATCCGCGATAGTAAGGCTCGCGCTCCTCGAACGGTCCATGGGCCCAGGACGACAGCGGCGACAGGGAAATCAGGCCCAATGGCCGCTCCAGCGTGCGGAGAAGGGCTCCCGACTCCCGTATCCAGCGAGGTCTCCAGGCACGGTGCAGGGCCATCGAGGCGGGCATCACCCGCCTCATCACTGATCGACCAAAGCTGCGCGCAACCAGTTGAGGCGCTAAGGAATCCTGTGTCGCGCTCACTCCACACTCACAGTCTCAAAGGACAGTTCCAAGGTTTCGATAGCCACTTCATTTGAGGCCGAGTTCAGGGTGGGGCCGGTCCACTTGTGCGGATAGGCTCCCACAAGGTTCCAGCGCATTACTACTTGTGAACCACTACCGGGCTGATTGTCGTAGAAAATGACAGAAACGCTTCGACGTTTTATGGTACCCTGCGCGATGTTCTCGTACCAATCGAGCAAACGGGGAGACTTTGCCAGGCCACGCTTGAGGGTCATGGAGCCTCTCTTGACGCGTCCGGGTAGCAGGTGGGTGCCAGTGTTGAACCCGCCTTCCTTCACCTCTTCGACATCCACCTCCAAGACAGGCAAGGTGCACTCGGTGAAAACGGCGTGCGGCAAGCCGTCGATCTCCACCACAAACGGATAGGCCGCATACGGGTCAGCCATACCACTACCTCCAGACGGCAAACAGCCCGCCTCTCAGTTCCCTATTTCGCGCCCTCGTTCAACCGCGTATTGACGCGTGCGATCTGATCAACCCACCGCGCACGCTCTCTATGTTCAAGTCGAAGGATCTCCTCCCGACTCCAATGGAAATGATAGGCCAGGTAGGCTACCTCCTCGTACAGCCGGCCGAGGGGGTAGCGAGTCATCCCCCCAGTGGCACCACCTCCACCTCGAAGCGACGCTCGCACTCCGGGCAAACCACAGTGATGCGGTTTGCGCCGACCTCGTTGATCCGTCGGTAAAAGTCCTGCAGGTAGGTAAGATCGGCGGAGAACATCCCCTCGATGGTCTTGGGCGTGATGTCAGACATTTGGCCCAGCCTGGTGATCACACGGGACAAGAGGATGATGGTCAGGTAGGCCTCATTGTCGCGTACGCGACGATCCCGCACGGGCGCGATTTCGTCCATGGCTGTGGCCAGGCGCATCCTACCTTTGCGATGCACCTGGCCCTCACTATCCACGTAGCCTCGGGGCAGAGTGAATTCGAACTCGGTCTGCATTCACAGCCCTCCGCAGGCTAGGTTTCGCGATAGATCCCCTCGTGAGTGATGACGATCTCTTCGACCCCATACTCGTTGCTATCCGACTTGGGAGTTGGCCCACTCACCTTGAGCGGCCAGGCGTTCTCAAAGTTCCAGCGAGCCACCTCGGAGAACTGCTGGTCGAACATGACGATCGAGCCATTCTTGCGCGCCGACTCTACGTTTCCCGCCACGATCATGTCGCGCCACTCCCACAACTGCAGGTCCTGGGTGATGCCCCGCTTGAGCGTGACGTTCTCCCACTTGAGCCGGCCAGGGATCTTGTGGATGTACTCTTTTCCGGTTGTGTCCACCACTTTATGATCGATCACCTCGTTCTCCGAGCCGATCCCGGTGCACTCGGTGAAGTAGCCGGTGATGACCCCCTGGATCTCGATGCCGAAGTGAAAGCCTACGAGAGGATCTGATCTATCACTAACACCTCTCATTGCTGGCATGTCTGTCCCTCCTCTTCAGTATGTTGATGCCCTTCGATCGATTACTCAGCCCCCAAGCCCGCCCACTGGCTGATGCGGAAGATGACAAACTCGGCCGGCTTGACCGGGCATATGCCGATCTCAACGATGAGCTGACCCAGGTCGCGGATCTCGGGCGGGTTGAGCTCCTCGTCGCACTTGACGTAGAAGGACTCGACCGGAGTCCTGCCGAACAACGCGCCAGAGTGCCACACTACGTTGAGAAAGGCGGTCACGTCACGCCGCACCCGGGCCCACAGGCTGTAGTCGTTGGGCTCAAAGACCACCCATTGGGTGCCTCGCTCAACAGATTCCTCGATCATGTTGAACAGGCGCCGCACGTTGATGTAGCGCCAGGCCGGGTCGCTGCTGACTGTCCGTGCACCCCAGGCCCTGATTCCACGGCCGGGGAAGGCCCGGATGCAGTTGACCCCGATTGGGTTCAGGCTGTCCTGCTCGGAGCGAGTGACCTGATAGGGCAGACCGATGGCCCCACGCACTATCTCGTTGGCAGGCGCCTTGTGCACTCCCCGCTCGGTATCGACGCGAGCATACAGCCCAGCCATGTGCCCAGAGGGTGGAAGCTGCACCGTGCCGCGCCCCCTGACCATGTCTGCGGACTCGATCCACGGGTAGTAGAGGGCCCCATACTTTGAGTCATAGTTGCTTTCCAGCCGCCATTCGCGGGCCTGCTGAGGATTCAAGCCTGGCGGCGCATCGAGGATGGCAAAGCAGTACTTGATGCGCTCACAGTACTGGTACAGGGCCATCTGCACGGCCTGCACGTCCTTGAGCGACATCTCGCCGTCCTGGTAGCTCCGCATCAGGTCGGGCACTGCCAGCATCTTGACCTCATCGATGGCTTCCAGCCCGCCCAGCCCGGTGCGCTCGGAGACATTGCCCTGATAGTCCTTCGTGGTGACCGGCAAGGTCTCCATCTCGCCACCGGCCAGGGTGTACGTCCCCACCGCGGGACGACGCACGACCAGCGTTCCCGTTGTCCTCAGCACGCTGACCGTGATGAGCTTGGATTGGGCGTTCACCACCGTTTCCACGTTCGTGTCGCCCCTTCCCAGAGTCAGCCCACCGAAGGTCTCGCTGCCCTCGGGTCCCTCCACGATGATGGTGAAGGTGTTCTCGTCCTCTTCGTCCCTGATCTCGACCTTGATCTCATTCCCCAAGGGACCTGCCGCCTTGGCCTCGATCTGAAGCGTGTCAGCCGGCGTTTCAGCGCGGCTGGGTAGCATTGCCGTGGCCCCAATCGCCTTGGCGCCCTCGGCAGGAGCGGCGAGCGTCTTCACGCTGACTACGTAGCAGCGACTGCCGCCGTTCAGGAAAAAGCCATACACCGAGTAGGGCAGATACGCTCCCTCGATGAACCCGCCGAACTTTTGCAGGAACTGAGACCAGTTGGCGATGGCAACGGACTTGTGCAGAAGCGGCACCGTCTGCCCATCTCGTTCTTCCTCGGCCTTTTCGGTGAAGCCGATGAACGCTGCGGTCGCTGTGCCCACCGCCTCGATGGGCTTGGTTCCCTTGTCCTGCTCTTCAATGTAGACACCGGGAGATAGATAAACAGGCATCTGTGAGCCTCCTTCTCAGCTTTTCTAATGGAGCCTGATTCGGCCCCGGCAGATCTCCTCGCGATGTTGCTCGATTGTCACCTCCTCTCTGGCCAACACTGGCACAGCCCTCAAAACGCTTGCCCTCGCTCTCAGCTATCCCGCCACTCACCGCTTGCTGCGACGCGCGACCTCAGTGGAACGTCGGATTCGGCGCCGCAAGGGGCCGGGTGGACATCAAGTCATCATATCATACTCTGGAGAAGGAACCGTGACCTTGCGCCGGGCTATCCTCTCCTGCTGGGACCACAACTCCAACGTGTACTCGCCGGCCTGCAGGTGGCCGATGGCGAACTCGCCCTCTGGGCCGACCGGCACGTTCACCCCTCGCTCCACAAGTCTCAGGCGGAGATTCTCTCGAGGACCATCGCCTCGCACCAGACCACTGATTAGGAATAGGTGGTCTGGGTCCATCGTTTCGTCAAGGAGCATTCGGATCGCGTCTTTGGCGTGGCCAACCACCAGCTCGCGAGTGCGCACCAACGGCTCGGTGACCAGGCGGTAGGGATTGATCGCCAGGGTGACCGCCAGAGATATGGCCGGTCGTATCTCGTTGTCCAGCGCACTCCAGATGTCGGCCGGGTTACGCAACTGATCGTGATAGGCCGGCTTCATCGGCATGGGAACCGGCTGGTCTTGCAGGCTCTCGGGCAGGTCCTCTATGGGCAGTTGGGGCCAGCGAAGGAAGGCGGTCAACGCACGAGTCAGCAAACGATGCTCGTCGTCGGGCTCGGCCGCCCAGGCCGTGACCATGTAGTGCAGATCTACTCTGAAGTGGGGCCGCCGCCTGGTGAGCTTGCCGTCGCTTCGAGCCATGATCTCCCATTCGTTTCCGCGCAATTGGTTGTTCTCGCGCATGTCGTGCAGGAAGAGATTGAGCGTGGGCCGATTCAGTCGCCCCGACCACTCACGGCTGGGCTGGTCGAACGCGATGTCCACCTCATTGTTCCTGATGGGCATCTCGCGGATGAGGAGTTGCCGCAGGAACTCATCCAAATCGTCAATCATCTCCAGCCCCTCCTTGCCCTGGGCTCTCGATCTTAGCATCCCATGGCATATTCTACCCTCTCAACCAGCGGCCGTCAAACCCACATGCCTCTGACGTATCCCACACGGCTTTCAGATAAGCCGTCTCAAGGTGCCTGAAGTCACACCACATTGGGCCAGCCGCGCGATTGCACTCGCGCTATTCACCACTGCCGCAGGCCACGGACCTGCGCCTAGCCACCTATGATCACCGTCACGCAGCCCATAGCGATGCTATCGGGAGGTCCCACGCAGGTGGCCATATCCCCCCCTCGAGCCGCCGGCTGCATGCCGATCATCACCGTAACGCTTCCCATTATGATGGGGCCGCCGACATGAGGAACGGGGGGAGTACCCGGGGTGACCATGGGACAGGCGTGCATGTCGCCCAGGCGCGCCGCCGGCTGACCCCCAATGAGAACCTGCGGAAAGCCCTGCACGATGGTGCCCCCATGCACTGTCGTATCTCCCATCCGGGCTGCTGGCGGGGTCACGCTCCCACTACCTCCAGGTTCTCTTCTTCGCGCTTAGCCTGGACTGGCTCCTCTTCCTCCTCTTCCTCTTCGGCCTGAGCCTGAAGGGGCTCTTCCTCTTCCTCGACCTGCCTCTGAGCCTGGATGGGCTCTTCCTCCTCTTCTTCCGCCTGCATCTGGACCTCTTCTTCTTCCTCGGCCTGCGCCTGGACCTCTTCCTCCTCTTCTTCCGCCTGCATCTGGACCTCTTCTTCTTCCTCCGCCTGCGCCTGGAGGGGCTCTTCCTCTTCCTCGGTCTGCATCTGGACGGCTTCCTCTTCCTCTTCGGCCTGAGGCTGCACCTGCAGACCGCTGCCCACCACCGAGTTGGCTACGGAATCGGCCTCCTGCTCGTAGGCGTCACCGACCGCGCCCACCCTCATGCGTCCCACCCCACCTCCCATGCCAGACGCTTGCTGCACGACGTGGGTCAACTCGTGAGCGGTGGTTTTCTGCCCCTCAGATGTGTGAGGATTCAGGGCTCCCTCACGGCCAAAGATGTCCTTTCCCGTGGTGAAGGCTCGCGCTCCAAGCTCTCGGCTCAGGTGGTCGGCCTCAGGAGAGGTATGCACCCTCACCCCACCAAAGTCCGCATCCATGGCTGAGCCCAGGCTCTTGGCAATGCTCGGCTCCAGGGGCTGCCCGCCTCCCCGCCTCCCTTTGATTCGCGCAGCGGTGGCATCATCCAGCTCGAACGATCCATCGCCGGCGCGCTGGGCCAACACTCGTTGCACGGCCCGGTTGCCGATCTGCTGCTGCAGGCTGGTCAGCGCCGGCACATCGGGCGCAGAGCCAGGTGCATGCTTCCTTTCCCGTTGCTTGTTCTCCGCTTTGTTGCTGATAGGTGCCTTGTCTTCTCCCATCATTTCCGGAGCCATGTCGTCCGCTCCCTCCTTTCGACCTGTACCCACCTGAACACCCGGGAATGCCCGGTCGGGTAGTGAACCCCTCGCGTCGCTCTTCCCCGATCATCGTTGTCCAGTTCAGCCTCTACCGCCCATCGACAGACCAGTGAACCTTCTCCTTGTCCACGTCAATCGCGTGAAAGATCCCGTAGCTGCTTCCCACCGCCATCAGTTCCGTGTTGGTCTCATCCCTGGGCACGGAGGTGATGATGCGTTCTAGCCCGCGACCGTCTCTGATCTTGAGATCTCCGGCCCAGGAGATGCGCAGGTCAATGGCCTTTCCCTCATTGTGGTGAGAAGTGAGCGCCGGCGGCTCTCTCAGCCCATTGATGCCAAACGCCTCGACCATCTCTTGCGCCGCAGTCACCGACCTTGAAGCCTCACCGTGCCACCAGTTGATGTCGAGCCTCGGCATGACCGGAACCCTCCGAGGATCGAACGCCTGCTTGGCGATCCTCCAAGCCCAATACATCATATAGGTCCGCTCTCTGGGGCGCTTGGTGGCCAGGATCTCCACAGTGGCGCCAGCTCTTCGCAAGGCATCAAGGTACTTGCGCACCCTCAGGGCAAAGCTGGCGTCCAGATCGCTCAGCTCTTTGCTGGTGGGGTGCTGTTCTGCCCACTCGGGGCCGGTGAGGCTGTGCATGGTATCCCTGCCGGCCTCTTTGGGCTGTCCGCCCGCGGTCTCGGCTTCCTCTCCCTGCTTATCCTTGTCAGAATCGGAGACGTTTCTCGCCCTGCGCGCGATCAGCCTGTAATCGGCCTGCCTGGGAACCTCGCCCCCACGCCGGGCAAGCGCACGTTGCAGGGTGCGATTGCCAACGCTCTGCTGCAGCTCGGACAGGCCATCACTTGGCCCACGCGAAGCGGACGGGCCACGCCTCAGCCTCTCCTCGTCAGCCGGCCTGCGCCGCTTTCTCCTCACTCTTCTACCGGGGAAGTATTCCGGTGCCATAGACAGACTATACCTCTATTGCTTGGCCAAGTCCAGCCCAATCCATTCACCTGCCCGGCCGCAGGCCCGCCCTACCACCCCCACAGGCGGGGAGCGACAGGTCCGGCAGGCTCTATCCAGGCTATCCCCACCAGCTCCACTTGTAGCCGGCTTTTCTCATGATCTCTCGAACCTGGCCCCATTGCTTCCCATCCACCCCGCTATCCATCTTGGATGCACCGATCATAGTATGGACGAGGCCCGCTTGTCCAGTATCGGCCATATACTGCACGATTCGGACGATGGCGTCCTCATCGTCCGTGTCACAGCTTCCGCTGAGCAACGCATTAATGACGCCTATCCACTCCGTCCCGCTCAGTCTGTTCATCCTGTTGCTGGCCACGAGCGACGGTATACCGCACAGTCCGCCGGTAATCAGCATCCTTCCGGCATCATCGTTCTTCTCCGAGGCGATAAGAGAGGCGCCAACATTGCTGCCCGGCCGGTACTTGCTAGCACAGAGCAACAGGAACGTGTCCCACTCTTCGCCATCGACGCCCGAATCTATGTAGTTTGGGGTCAGCGTATTCACCGTGCTCCTGAAGACAGCATCGCTCTGCGCCTTCAGTATCTTCAGAACCGCTTGCTCATCCTCATCACCGCAGACGCCCGATATGAGCGCCGGTAGGATCGTGACCGCCTGATTGTGGGTGAGCTTCGGCACGCCGCCCGCTTCGATGATGGAACGGATCTCGTCGTCGGCCTTCCTGTCGGTCGACATGCCCGGCCCGAGGTTGCCCTCCTTGGTCGCGGTGTGCAGCAAGTTTTGCTGTCCCTTCAGAGCTGCGGCCATCAACTTGTCCACCTGGGTCGTGGGCTTTCTTACGTCCCCTCCAAGGCCTTCCCACGCATCCATGACTTCTTTCGCCGAGTAGGACGTGCCGGCGCTGGTCGTGTACCCAGCCTTGCCCGCCCTGGCGGCCTTCCTCCCCTTCTCCAGTTTGCCCTTTCTCAGGTGCTCTACCATGGCGGACCATATGGGGCCTGCCTCCGCGTCACTCATGATCGCGGGCACATCGGGGCCCGGGTTGTATGTGGCTTTGACAGAAGACCCTTTGCCGGTCTTGATTATGGACAGGAGATTGACCAGGGCACGGTGTGATTCGGTCACGACAGGCGAGTCGCTGGCAGTCGCCGTGTAATCGCCGTGAAATCGGCGTCCACCCCCATACTGCATGGGCAAGCCGTTTCTCAGCGCGCACAGGGCGTCGTGATAGGTCTTGGCCGGGCCCAGACCCTCCATCGCCACGCCCATCGCGGTCAAAGAGTCGATATCGTCAAGCGCCCGCGGGTACTGGTGACCGGAGGCGAAAGTATCCTGCAGGAAATGGGCCGCGACGCCCAGGTAGCGAAGCGCCTTCTCGGTATTGCTGTCACCCTCGCTCTTGTTTCCTTCACTATACTTTTTGTGGGCATCACTCGCGTACTTGATCGCTTGAGCGTGCTGTGTGATCCACTCTTTGGCCGCCAAGGGGAAGAAGTGGCTGGTGTTGGTGGCGGCCACGTAATACATCTTGCCGGCCGCTTGTTCCTCGGGGTGTACGGACTGAGCCTCTTTGAGCCCGGCCGTCTTGAAGGTGCCACCCTCGGCCGTCTTGAAATAGTCTCCGCCAAGCATGGTGGCGTCTCCAAACGACATATTCTTGCGCACGTGCTCGATGACGGGGACCGGACCTTCAGGCGTATGGACGTACTTGGTAACCTCCTGATGGTGGGCGACTCCTATGCCTCCCTCGGCGAATTCGCCCTTTCCAATGCGCCCTTTGAGCTTCTTTTTGAGTGGATCAACCTTTTCCGTGATGAACTCGTGATATGACTTTTTGTCTTTGACCGTCGCATCACTCTTGGCCCCCACCCCCATAGGGACGATGGTCTCGCCGCCCACCTTGAACGACCAATCGTGTTTCATGGCCATCTGGGCCGCCAGGTCTCCGAAGGACTTGTGTTCCTCCTCAGCCCATCGTTGGATCGTGTTGCTGTCGGAAGCCGGGGTCGCCGGGGCCAGCGCCGGCGCGCTGCCCTGGACGTGGGCAGGAAGCGAGGCACCGATGGCCCCCGGCCGCGATGGGGCCATGCCACCGTCCGGATTCGCCCGCTGTCCGGCGTTCGCCAGCACCCTCTGGAGCGAACGATTGCCGAGCGTCCGCCCGAGACTGGTGACCAAGGTCCGGCGCTGTGCCGTCCCCAGCCGCGTGTCGCCCATCCGACCGGCTTGATCCGTGATGGAGGTTGCACCAAGAGCGTTCATCGACTGTCGCGCCGGTTGCTCCAGACCGGCCCACTCTTCGGCAAACTGGACGGACACGGGCGCCCGCTCGTGCTTTCGCTGTGCCTTTCTCCCAGCCTCAACCATGAGCCGTCGATTCCGGTCAGCCATAACCTCTCGATCTCCTTCGACGGAAGCCTCCCTGTCCGCCGAGCAACAGCGCAAACCCTCTTCTCCCGAGATTCGCCCTGTCCATCTCGCAGTCTTGGCCGCCCTCCCTTTGTCGGATAGCCCACCTAGCGTATGTTGCGGATGGCCCCCATCGCCGTGTCGTGCTGCGACTTCATGATATTGCTCAGCATCTGGAAGACCTGCTGCTGTTTCTGCATTTGCTGCTGCAAGCCCATCGTTCCGCCCGGGCCACCGCCACCGCCACCCAGGATGCCGCCCATCCCGCCAAGCATCCCGCCCAGGCCACCACCGCCACCCAGGATCCCACCCAATCCACCCAAGCCACCGCCGCCGAGCCCACCCAGCATGCCGCCCAGTCCGCCTAGGCCACCACCACCGAGCCCACCGAGCATGCCGCCCAGGCCGCCACCGCCACCGCCACCGATCCCACCGAGGATGCCGCCCAATCCACCTAGGCCACCACCGCCGCCCAGGATCCCGCCCAGTCCGCCCATCCTGCCAACAGTCGGCATGGGAATCGGAATGCCACCCAGGCCGCCACCGCCACCCAGGATCCCGCCCAGTCCGCCCTGACCACCGCCGCCGAGCCCTCCCAGCACGCCGCCCAGTCCGCCCAGGCCACCGCGGGAGAACGGGTCCGGGTCCATCAGCGGACTCGGCGCGAGTGGACCACCCAGGCCGCCCAATGTCGATCCAAGCATGCTGCCCAACGAGCTGCCCATCGAACCGAAGAGACCGCGCTGAACGAAGGTGTAGGGGTTGGTCACTACGGGGTACGCCTCCTGTTCGTCACGGCCTTGGGGGGGAACTGCCTGGGGAACCCCAGTGGACTCCCTGGATAGCGAAGAGGAGTGAGACGGAAGCGGTTCCTCAGCGTCCTCCGCCAGCTGACTCACTACTCTCTGCAAGTGCAGGTTCCCCTGGGTCCGCCCGATCTGTCTGGCCAGGGTTCGTCGCTGAGCGCTCTGCACCCTGATGTCTCCCAGCCGCGCAGCCTGATCTTCGCTGGAGCCGCCGCCAAAGGCGAGCACTGGCCCGCCGGGCATTTGCTCTGGACCAGCAAGCTCTTCGCCAAACTCGACCGAGGGCACCTCGGCCTTGTGCTGGCTCTTCTTCTCAGCTTGAACCTTCAATGGTTGATTCTGGTTGGCCATGGCTCCCCTCTCTCTCCTCTCGGGCAAGCGTTCCTCACGATCTTCCGAGTCAGATCCTCATGTCCTCCTCGTTCACCAGCTTGCCCATCTTTCGGAGCTCGCGCCGCGTCCCGTGCAGCAGGTGGCGCATCCTGACCGTCCCCCCGTCGGCGGCGGCCAGATACGCAGCGCTCACGATGACGTTCTTGATGCTACCTCCGGCCAGCCTGAAGCGGTGGGCCAGCAGGCCAAAGTCGATCTCGCGGGAGCGGGGCACATCTGGTGGAAACAGTGCCTGCCAGATACGGAGCCGGTAGTCTTCTTCCGGGAAGGGAAAGTCAACCGCGAACTGAAGCCTGCGGGTAAAGGCCTCATCCAGGTTGGCTCGGAGGTTGGTCGCCAAGATAGTCACGCCATCATAGGCCTCCATGCGCTGCAGCAAATAGGCTATCTCGATGTTGGCGTAGCGGTCATGCGAGTCGCGCACTTCGGAGCGCTTGCCAAAAAGGGAATCCGCCTCATCGAAGAACAGGATGGCGTTGCTGGTCTCGGCCTCTTTGAAGACGCGCTCCAGGTTCTTTTCCGTCTCGCCGATGTATTTGCTGACCACAGTTGACAGGTCGATCTTGTAGAGGTCCAGACCCAGCTCGCGGGAGATAACTTCGGCTCCCATGGTCTTGCCCGTGCCGGGCGGACCGGCGAAGAGCATTGTCACGCCAGACCCAGAGGCCAGCTTGCGCCCCACGCCCCACTGCTCAAGCACCAGAGGACGGCCACGGACCGTGTTCACTATCTCGTGCAGCAGGTCCAGTTGGTCCTCGGGCAATACGATGTCCTCCCAATCGTAGCGAGGGACGATCTTTCGCGCCAAACTGGCCAGACGCGGACTCGAGTGCGATCGAGCCGCTGCAAAGAGATCGCCACTCTCTACCGGACCACCGCGCCCGGCAGCGCTATCCCTTGCCGAGGCCACCGCATCCCGTATCTGGCTCGTGGTCAGCGTGAACTGGCCGGCCAGGGCGGTCAAGCCCTGGTCCTGCACCGAGGCATCCTCACCCAGGAAGTGTGTCCACAAGGCACGGCGCTGCCCATAGGCCGGGACTGGAAACTCTAGCCACAACACATTGCGATCTCGCTCGATCCCCGCCGGTCGCCACAGGGTCTGCCCGCCGACTATCGCGAGATCAGGGTATGCACACAACTCCACCAGCAGATCTGGCGCAGGCGCGCCATCTGTCAGGCAAGTGTCCCAGCCCGAGATATAGGGAATGGCCCCGGTTAGCCGGGCATCGCGGAGTGTCAAGCTCAGAGCGTCCAGCGCAGACAGCTCTCCGTCCACCACTGTCGCAAGATCCACGCTCAAGAGGGGGCGCCCCGTGCGAGCCGCCAGCAGCCTGGCAGCAGCGAGCTGACTTGCGCCGTCTGGCCCGTAGAAAGCCGTGACCGGCCGCTCTGCAACTGCACCCTCCAACTGCGTCCACGCCGCCGCCGCCAGCAGCCTGTCCTGGTGATTCTCGCGGGGCCAAACCAGGGCAGCGTTTCCCCCGAACTCGTCGCGCGGGGAATACCTCCCCAGAAGCCAAGCCGCGATGGCTTCGTCCGGGAGAAGGGCCTGGTTGAGCAAACCTGGCTTGGCGTTGCCCCCATCCGACACTCGCTCCAAGAGCCTGTACTTGAACAGCGGCGCCTGGGCGGCAAAGTGCGGCAGCATCAGCAAACGGTTCTGCCCAGACTGGCACAGCAAGTTGAGCGCCAGATTAACCGTGGGACGCTTGCGGGTGACATCGTCCTGGAGATAGCCATAGAGGCGCTCATAGCGAAGGTCGAGGTTCACAGCCAAGGCGATCAACAGGACATCACGGTCGAATCGATCCAGGCCAAAAGCAGAGCAGAGGTGCTCGAGACGTAGAGTCTGGCCCTGGCTCCGGGCAGCCTCCACCACGAGAGCGACGTGGCGCGCAGCCCGTATTTGGGCATCAGCATAGGTCTGCGCCTCTTCAGGCTCCAGAGCCACCATCTGCCCCCAGCTTGCGCCAAAGGGGCGCCCGATCAGCATGTCGGCCTCGGCGTCGGACACGTACAGGCCCCGAAACGCATCGCCTGGATCCTGGCCGGCCAACTGCCAGCGCCTGACCTCACGCCGAATCAGCACATCGATCCGGGCCAACTCGGCCTCAAGATGTCCCAGGCTGAGATCGGGCTCCCTCGGAGCGTCCATGCTAGAGTCTCTTCTTCTCTCAGGTGACCCCATATTAGCCAGTCTAGCGGAGGCGTCGGCGGATACACGCCTCAAGCTCCCTTAAGACCGCGTGCGGCAGCAACTCACTACCGAATCGGCGGGGCCTGGTGATGCAAGAACCACGACAGACGGTCAGCCACATTGAAGAGGTGTGCATCGAGGCCACGCTGCCGCCTCAGTTCGGCACAACTTACCGATCGGCGGGAAGCCACGTGGCCGATCACCAGGGCAGCATCTCACGGCACGGCGTGGCCAGCAGCCTTGAGGGAAACCCGTTGCCACACCCGCACTTACCACTTACATTATAAGATGTGGACTCGGCAATGTCAAGGGCCGAATCGGCCATGAACGCCCAAGGGGGAAGCTGTGGGCATCTCGTGGGTTTTGACGCGACGGCTTCTTGCGCCAATACCGCCACGCGTGCTCCTCTATTGCATAGAGATATGGCCACACACGCTCCTTGACCATCGCCTATCGCCCAGGAGAGTGCTGCAAGAAGGGCTGGCGGTGTAGGGGCGGGGTGACCCCGTCCCTGCAAAAAGCAAATAACTGCAATACAGCCTATATCGCTGTAGCGCGGGTGGGGTGGCAAACGCGCGTCCCTCGAATTCTGCAACAGCTTTCAGTAGCCCTCGGCGGCGTAGGCCCCCAGGATCTCCCCGTAGTACACCCGATGATAGTCGGATCCGCGGTACGATGACCTTTCGATCTCGGGGGCCAGGTTTGGAGGCAGTACGTCGTTGTGGTGCACCACCCTGCACTCATAGACCATGGGACAGGCATCGATGGTGACCGCATCCACCATCTGGCCCGGCGTCGTCTTCAGGCCACAGGTCGCAAACTTGTCCAGCTCTCGTCCGCTGCGGGTACCACACAGGTTCACCCACTCGTCCATCTCTTGGGTGGGCACGTTCACCGTAAACACGCCCGAATCGCGGATGAATCCGTAGGTGTACCTGGACGGACGCACCAACACGACGAAGACGGGCTTGCCCCATATGATGCCCACAGTCCCCCAGCCAATGGTCATGACATTCGATGCCCCTGAACGCTTGGTCGATGCCAGGAGCAGGCCCGGATTGGCCAGCAGGGCCAACGTCTTGCTCAGTCCATGATCATAGCTCACGCGCACTCGCTCCACAATCATCCTCCCTTGAAAGTGGCTTGTCGGAGCGCCGCCATCCTCAGAGTCGTCGCCAGCGCAGCCCCCTCCAAGCCCAGTTCTACTTGACCAGCGAAGCCTTGCTTCGGGAATACTGCAGGTCTGGGCGATCTGCGGCACCATGCGCCAGGAGTTGGCGCACTATTCGAATGTCCTCCTCGGCCTCGTATCTGCTGATGGTGCCGATGCAGACCATGTCGGTGGGCTTGATGGAATTGAACACGAAGCTCAGGCCGGTGGGAGGCAAGACCCTACCGCCAGCCAGGGGCTTGATGCACATGATGGGCTTCTCGGTCTCGTTGATGACTTTGGCGATCCAGTCCGTCTCCACCTGGCAAAGGAAGCCGATGGAGTTGTAAATCTGGGTATAGGTCGCCACGTCGTAGCCCGCCCCATCACACACCACCACGGTCTCGGGGCGATGGGTTGAGAGACCGGGAATCATGCCCAGCTCGCGGATACGCTGGGTGAGCCTTTCCAGACCGATGATCCGCCTTTGGCTAACGATCAGGTTACCATCGGTCCACTGTTGGTGAGGCATGCATATACTGGCACCCATCTCGGCGCTCTCCTCGATGCCGGCTATCAGGTCCTCCACGCTCTCGCCGCCGGGTGTGCAGATCCAGTGCATCTCGACGCCGGTCTCTTGTTTCACCCGATGAATCGCCTCCCTCATGGTGGGACCCTGCAACGACATGACCGCATTGATGCCATTGCGGGCAAAGACGCACATTACCTCCACAATCCGCTCTAACGTCATGTGCTCCTTGATCCACCTGTCCTTTGCCGCGCTATAGTGCGAAAAGCCAAGAAACCAGTTCGTGCCAACGATAAGGCGGGAGATCTCCAAGTCCTCTATGAACGTGGTAGGGAAATCCATTCATGCCTCCTGATCGTAGAGCGCCCCTGAAGGATTGCGAATGCGGATATGATAGAAGCTCCTGCTGGGGCAAGTCAAGGAGCAATGGCCGCACTCATACGGAGGGACCATCGGCGGCACGCGAGGCCACCTCCCACAGCCAGCGCCCCAGTCAGATCGATTCCAGCACCTGCTTGACGCGCATCATGCCCAGACGCGGGCTGGCTAGAACCGGCACGCCCAGCCCCTCTAGCTCAGGAATCAGCATCGCCATACTTCCCTGAGCAAGAACTATGACGTCGGCAACTCCCTGCACCGACCGGATCTCACGCAATACCATGGCATTGTGGCCGGCCACATCGCCCGCCTTGAGCACATCGAATGCACCCTCAGCCAAAACCCGACGGATCTGTACTCGCTTGCCGAGACAGCGGGCGGTGTGCTCGATCAGACGACAGGTAGGATCCAGTGTGGTTGGGAGCGTGGCCGCCACTGCAACTCGGCTGCCAAACCTCAGGGCCTCCTCGGCCATCGGCTCATCGATCTTGACGATCGGAGTATGCACCAGCTTTCGAGCAACGTCGATCGCCTCGCCAACCGATGAGCATTGACTGAGAATCACGTCGGCACCGCCGTCCTCCGCCGCAAGGGCGTACTGACAGATGCGCCGGGTAACCTCCTGGGTAAGCCCTCCCGCGGTCAGTACATCGTCCAGCAGGCTATCGTCCACGATGTTGACCACACGCACGTCCGGTAGTATCTCTTTCGCCAGGGCAACCATGCCCGGCACGGGCACCAACCCGGTGTACAGGATCGTCAGTTGCTTCAGCTCGGGCATGTTCGCCCCCCTTCTCCCCGATCATCGCCGTGAGACACCCCGTGAATGGCAGACCATCTCGAGCCCCCATCAAAGCCACCACACGTCGCAAGAACGCCCCCAAGGGAAGGGAGCAGTCGCCCGCACGCTCAGGCGAGAGACGGCCTGCAACGGCGGTAAGTTTAGCACGATGAGCTCGTCCTGTCCAGAGCGGACGTGGCAGATCGGCACAAGCCCTCACGTCTGTTGCAGCTCGCCCTCTTTGATGATATAATCAGGGTTGATTGTCTGGGGCTGGCTGGTTCAGCCACCAGCACAGTCATCTTGAGGAGACCACAGACCGCGTGATGGACGTGCAAGTGGGTGGGGCCAAAGTCATCCTGAGGCGAGGCTAGCCAATGGCCGCAAACATAGGTCCTGGTCCAAGCACACGGCGCATGGCCCAGTCGCGACTTGAAGAAGGAGTTTCCCTCGCCCATGGCGGCGACCGTGCTGCCGCACGAGCGGTCTTCCGCGAGATCATCCATGCCTCGCCCTACGACGAGGATGCCTGGCTGTGGCTGGCCTGGGTTGCCGAGACCCAGGATCTGGGCCTGAGCTATCTGCGAGAGGCGCAGACTCTCTTGCCCGACAGCACTCGCATCGCAGAGGCTATTCGTTGGGCAACTGAGGAACCCGCGGGCGTCGCCGAAGCTGGCCACTCGGGCAGGACCGTCATCCGAGGGCTCACCTTCGATGGCAGGCGCTTGGCTGCGGAGGCAACCCATGCTGCTCGGTCAGCGTACGGGAGCGCCACCCAGGCCTTCAAGCAACTGAAAGGAAGGATGCCAGGCATATCCCTTCCCAAGCTGGAAATGGGGCGTGTTCCGGCCGTCGTGGTGCCCATTCTATCGTCGCTGGCCATTGCAGCCATGATCGCCTTCGTCGTGCTGGGGATCATCTACAACCTCAGGCGCGAACCTCAAGTGTCGCAGGCGCTGACGTTGCCCACCCCCATTCCCGACAGCACCCCCACGCTGACCGCAGCACAGCGCAGCCGCCCTCTATGGGTGCAGGTGGATGTCGCCTGGACCAGGGAGGATTGGGATGGCGTCATCGCCTCTCTGGAGAGGATACGGCAGATCGATCCCTATGATGCGGAAGCGAGGACACGGCTTGCTGAAGCCCGCTACTGTCGTGCCCTCGAGATGATACGCGACGAGAGGCCGGGAGAAACCAATCTCTTGGAAGGGGCCAGGCTGGAACTGGACCAGGCCGTTCGTCTCGATGCCAGCATCCAAGGGTTGCCCGAGGCCCGACGCCAACTCCAGATGTACCTCGATGGCCTCGATGCGTACTGGCTGCAGGACTGGCCTCAAGCCCTGGAGTACCTGGAACTGGTATACGACCTCAACCCGGACTTGCGCGATACGCGGGTCATGCTGGGCCAGGCCTACTATGAGGTCGCGGTGGAGCTGCAGCAGGAAGAGGTCTGGGAAGACGCCCGCGACGCTTTCCAGCAAGCCGTACGTCTGATACCCGATTTCCCCGCGGCCCAAGCCCGCCTGGCGCTGGTTCTCGACGCCATCACACCACCCAGGCGAATAGAGATAGACCTGTCGGACCAGACTCTCACCGTCATGGACAACCACCAGGCGATCCGAAGAGTGATCGTTTGCACTGGAAGTGCCAACACGCCCACATTGTCTGGTCGCTACGAGGTGCAGACCAAGCTGCCCCAAGCCTACGCCAGCAAATGGGACATCTACATGCCGCTGTGGCTTGGGATCTATTGGGCTGGCGGCTCGGAGAACGGGATTCACGCCCTGCCCACAACACGCAGCGGAACTGTGCTCTGGCGAGAGCGCCTCGGCAGGCCTTGCTCGTACGGCTGCATCGTTGTGGCCACTGAGGATCAGGAATGGCTCTACGACTGGGCCGAGCTGGGCACGGTGGTCTTTGTGCGTCGATGACCGGCGGGTGGTGACAATGACCCACGGGGCCAGCCATCAGTGATGCGGGGAAGATCGGACGCCCCTGGGCATGGGTGGCGGGCGCGATCTCGATGTGGATCGCCCGGTTTTCGCGAGACCGCTTCACTGCGCTGGTCGGTGCAAGGCTCCCCCGCCAGACGCCGCCAAGAGCGCGATTCGGACGCGTGCTGTTGCTGCGTCGCCGTGCTCCGGCCTGGGTTTCGCGGCCTGGCAGAGGGTGGCTCCCGGTAGGAAGCCAGGTCCTCACACTCAACGGCGGGCACCATGTGCGAGAGAGGCACATCCCCATGAGCACCATTTCACAAACCAGTCCCACTACCATGTGGCTCGATGAGGAGCTGCGCAAAGAGAAGGCCATCGTTGCCCAGCTTCGCGACGTCGCAGACAAGCAGCAGATTCTGCTGGCCGACCAGGCTCAGCGCACTCTGGCACTGGAGGATCGGCTGGTCAAGCTGCAGGGCCAGCTCTTGCGCATCTCAGAGGTGGAAGAAGCCCTACGCCACACGCGTGATGAACTGGCGTTGATGCTCGCCGACCTGCGCAAGGATCAACAGCAGCGTGAAGCAGAATCCGCGAGCATCCGCCGGGCTGAGCGCGAGCAGGATGTGCGAGCCGTTCAAGAGATCCGTCTCGAGTTGCAGCGGTTCGACTCCCTCGAGCAAGCTATTCCTGCTCGGGAAGCCGAGGAGCGCCGACTGAATGAGTGTGTGCTTCGCCTGGAACAGTCGCTGGAAACGATCGTCAAGCGTCTGTCACTCCAGGAGGAGATAGGGCGGCAACTTGCCGACCGCATCGAGCACAATGCGCTGGCACTGGGCCAGATGAGAGAGCCCCTGGCACAGGCCGAAGAGGAGCGGCACGCGAGCTCGTCTCGCATTCTCTCGCTCGAGACCGCTCTGCCCAAGCTCCAGCAAAGCGTTGCAGAAGTGCAGTCCATGCGCGAGCAACTGTCGGGTCAGCAGGATGAGCTCCAGGAAAACCAGCGGCGAGGAGAAAGCGAACGCTCCCGGGCTCTCACCGAGTGGAGACGTCAGATGGAGAGCTTTGCTCACCAGATGGAAGGCTGGGCTGAACAGCTACGCTACTTTAGCGACCAGCACGAGAAGAACCGGCGCGTGCTGCGCGAGGTTGAGGACCTGGCTCGCCAGGTGAGTCAGCAGCAGGACCAGCTACGACAGGTACAGCGCATTGCTGAGGAGCGACTGCGGCATGACTTTCGCGAGTGGCACAGCGAGAATGAGCGACGCTGGGCTCAGGAGCTAGAGTCGCGTAAGAATGCGGAGCAAGCCCAGGCGAAGGTGGACGGGGCTCACGATCAGCGTTTGATGGCCTTGGCGCAGTGGCGAAAGGATGACCTGGCCCAGATGAGCGTGCTACGGGAGCGCTTGGACGCCCTCTTTGTCCAGTTGAAAGGCGAAGCAGGTAGGCTCAGAGAAGCCCAGTTCTCGGCCTTGCAGCTGCAAATCAAAGCCCATCAGAACGTGCTCACAGAGATTCAGGAACTCCTGAAGAACGAGGAGGCGGCGGGGTAGTGTTCGTCATTGGCACGGCCGGCCACGTGGACCATGGCAAATCCACGCTGGTGCATGCCTTGACCGGCATCAATCCCGACCGGCTCCCCGAGGAGCGCGTGCGGGAGATGACCATCGACCTGGGCTTTGCATGGCTGACCCTGCCAAGTGGCCGGGAGGTCAGCATCGTTGACGTGCCCGGCCACGAGGATTTTATCAAGAACATGCTGGCTGGCATAGGGGGCATCGACCTGGCCCTTCTTGTCGTCGCAGCCGATGAATCGGTGATGCCCCAGACGCGCGAACACCTGGCCATTCTCGATCTGTTGCGAATCCCAAGCGGTGTGGTCGCCCTGACCAAGATCGACCTGGTGGCAGACCCAGAGTGGCTGGCCCTAGTGAAAGAGGAGGTACGGGAGGAGCTTCAGGGCACGGTTCTCAAGGACTCTGCCATTGTGCTGGTGTCGGCCGTCACTGGGGCTGGTTTGCAGGCCTTGCTGACAGAAGTGGATCGCGCGCTGGACCATGCTGAACCGAGGCGCGATCTTGGCCGCCCCAGACTCCCCATCGATCGCGTCTTTACCATCTCCGGGTTCGGAACTGTGGTCACTGGAACCTTGGTCGATGGCCATCTGGCCGTCGGCGACGAGGTACAGGTCGTACCCGCAGGCGTGCGCGCCCGCATTCGCGGACTGCAGACCCACAAGGTCAGCGTGAGAGTCGCCCAGCCTGGAGTGCGGGTCGCTGTCAACCTCAGTGGTGTGCCCACCGGCGCGTTGGAGCGCGGACAGGTGCTGACCAGACCCGGCGCACTTGTGCCGACCACACTCATCGACGCCCGCCTCGTGCTACTGCCTGGAGCGCCAAAGCCGCTCAAGCACAACGCGGTAGTGGATTTCTACAGCGGCGCGGCCCGCGTGGCATCTCACGTGCGACTGTTGGACACCGAGAAGCTAGAACCTGGCAGGTGGGGTTGGGTTCAGTTGCGCCTGTCCGGTCCGGTGGCAGTCGTCCGAGGCGATCGTTACGTCGTGCGCCTGGCGTCTCCCAGCCTCACCCTGGGGGGCGGAGAAATCGTGCAGCCTCATCCGCGGCGACGGCACAAGCGATTCAGACCAGAGCTATTGGCCCGGTTGGAAGCCCTCTCCTTGGGCGCTCCAGAGGACGTCTTGCTGCAACTACTGAGTCAGGACAGGATCCTCGAGTTACGGGAACTGATCCAGCGCAGTGCCCTGCCACCAGAGCAAGCCGCTTCGACCATCCACGAGCTCCTTGCCCAGGAACGAATCGTGGTTCTGAGCGACCAAATGCCGCCCTCTGACCCCTTGGCACGTAGTGCCATCGGCGTGCTGCTGCTCAGCGCATGGCAAGGCATCGTGTCACAGATGGCGAAAGTGCTGGAGACCTATCATAGAACTTATCCTCTCCGCTCGGGGATGCCCCGGGAGGAACTCAAAAGCAGGCTGCATCTTGGCGGCCAGCTATTCAACCAGGTCGTTGATCGAGCCGTGCGGGAGGAAAGGATCGCTGCCAGGTCTGCAACTGTGGCCCTCGTTGGTCACAAGCCCAACCTGATGCCCGAGCAGCGGCACGCGGTGGCGCGCGTTGTGGCCAGGTTCCGCGCCAACCCCTCGACCCCCCCTTCCTACTCTGAGGTCGAAAGAACCCTGGGCCACGAACTCTTGCAGTTCCTTCTCGACCAGGCCCAGCTCATCAAAGCGGGCGATGCCGTCCTCTTTGACAGTGAGAGCCTCGCCGACATGGAGCGCCGCGTGGTGGCCTACATCCGCGGCCACCAGAGCATAACCGTCGCCCAGGCGCGGGATCTCTTGGGAACCAGTCGAAAGTATGCTCTGGGACTGCTGGGATACCTGGACCAGCAACGCGTAACCAAGCGCGTTGGTGACTTCAGGGTCCTGCGCTAGCGTTGGCCACCGGAGAAGGCTCCGGCACTCTACCTTGGATCGCGCTGGGTGACATTTAGGCTGGCGGCAGAGACCGATTGGATGCGAGCGTCGCCAAGACCCGAAAAGGGCGGCTCACTCTGGCTGGTCGCCCAGGGGCCGGCGCTTCGGACAATCTGGACATTGTGGTTCACCGGTGGGAGAAGGCCGACACGCGTGATGACGGGAGAGCCACAGACTTACCGGGGGACTGCGATGTGGCACGGGCAGCTTTGGCGTCGCTGATCGGTGGCGTTGGGGGCTAGGTAGAGACATGGAAACGTGGAAAGCCTTCCTGGAAGCCTTTGCGGGACGTCTTCGCAATGCGGCCCGAGTAGAGGAGCCTGGGACATCAGTACCCGGAGAAGAAGACGTGCCCGAGGTGATCAAGGAGCCGCCCATGGAGATCGTTGGGCGCGTGATGACCGCGGACCAGTTTGTGCGTTATGTCGAGAACTTGGACTTTTCACCGCCTCTTCCCAAGCGCGTTTTCCTCCATCACACCTGGCGTCCCACTCCGGAGCAGTGGCGAGGAATGGGCTCGATCCTGGCCATGAAGGACTACTACGAGAGACAGCTCTGGACAGATGACGAGGGCCGCCTCCACGAAGGCTGGACTGCCGGACCTCACCTCTTTGTCGCCGACGATGGGATCTGGCTCTTTAGCGACCTCAGATGGGATGGCGTGGGTGTCTACGGACACAACTACTGCTCCCGACACATTGAGATGGTGGGCAACTACGACCACCAGTTGCCGCGTGGGGCCACTCTGGAGAACACCATAGTCGCACTGGGGGTGTTGCACGAACGATTAGGACTGGCCGCTGAGCGCCTCAACTTCCACCGCGACTTCTCCACCAAGTCGTGCCCCGGCTGGGCGGTGCACAAGACCTGGATAATCCCACTCGTGGCGGCCTGGATCGAAGACTACCGGCGCAAGAGGGAAGACGCACCGGGCATGCTGCGCCGGTCGTTGACCGAGATGGTGAGGGAGTTGCTGGTCCCCACAAACCCCGATGCTGCCCTGGCCAAAGCGCGACACGCGCGAGGTCTGCTGGGCGCCCTCACCCAGGAGATCCCTCTGGAGATCGACGACCAGGGCTACATCGTCCAGTTTTTCGCCGAGGCTCTCCTTGTGCCAGTCCACGAGTGGGGCAAGGTCGAGTCATTGCTAGAGTACGAGCGCGCTCGCCAGGGCCAAGGGGAAGGCAACGGCGTGAGCGACGCGGCTGGGGGCGGCGGACCTTGCATGCCTACCTCTCCCAAGGATCCGTTTCCCTTTGAAGGGGACCTTCGCTAGTACTTGCTTGCACAAGTCTGCTAGTCCGAACAAGTACCCCGTACGGGGCACAAGTACCCCATACGGGGCACAAGTCTCGTGACGCAAGATCCCTGTTCAGTTCCAAGAAAGAACGCACCATACAGGTTTGCCCCATGCTGGTACAACCAGCATGAACACTAGACTGGCCAAATATCGGGCATTTGTGCAAGCGAGTACTGCGGACTGCTCCCCTGCATCTCGAAGGCGTGGCCGAAGAGTCGTCTCACAGCCGGCGGCTTGCACACAGTGAGATGTGTCGCGTAGAATTGGCGCGAATTCGCGATCTTGCCCTCTGCACACGATGTGTGTCCTGATACGATGCGGACGGCGGCGACGTTATCATGGTTGAGAGCCACGCGTTGTCGCCCCGGTGGGATGGCGGCAACCTGAGCATGGTCATCCCTTGCATCCAGAGTGAATGCGACTGGCGAACCTGAAAGGAGCGTGTCACCATGGCCGAGTATGGGACTGATCGGACTGCTGACTATGAAATCGGTAGCTTGGAGAACAGGGCAGCCAGTTTGCAGAGGGCAGGTCTCCTGGCCGACCTTCGTGACGCCCTCGAGGACCTTGACGCAGCCGTCTCACGCCTACCTGGAAACCTCTCGCAAGCCCGTGCCCGGGGATACGTGTTCGAGGGCTTCCTGGAGGGCCAGATCGAAGCAGTGCAAGAGAGATGGAGCTCAGCACGCCAGAACGCGCAGCGGGAGATCTCGCGCCGGGTGCGCGATCTGGAAGATGACCTGTATCGAGCGGAGGAGGCCGTTCGCGGCCTGCGTCGCTACAGGGGGGGGCCGCTGAGTATCGCCCAGTCTGCCTTGAATCGTGCAGACAGCCAGCTGTCCAGCGCCGAGCGAAGGGTACAGGCGGCAAACGATGCAGTGAAAGGCATGTTCGACGCCGTGGAATCGGACGTCAAGCAGATCACCGCAGAGGTCGATGCGTGCGTGGAACTGCTTGATCTCATGGATGGTGCGTCTTTCGGCTTTCAGCCCCGCGAGGCGGGAGTTGCGGCTATTAAGGCCAGGTGGCTCAGGGACCGGAGGAAAGAGGGACCGACTGGCATCCTCTTCCTGACCGATCGCAGACTCATCTTTGAGCAACGCGAAAAGGTGGCCAAGAAAAAGGTCCTCTTCGTCAAAGTGTCTTCGGAACTGGTGCAAGAGATGCTTTGGGAAGCCCCGATAGGAACCCTGGTCGAGTTCAAGGCTTCCGAGAAGCGTCGCGCCCTGGTCCTGAAGAGAGAGCTTCTGACCCTGGTCTGCAAGCAGCCGGCGACGATCAAGGAGGCACTCCTGGAGCTGTCAGCAGACTCTGATGCCTGGCGCGCACTCATCAACCGGGTGGTCACTGGCGACATAGACAAGGAGCGGGTTGGCACAGAGGAAGCCGCTGTCGAAGAGCCTGTGATCGAGGTGCCCTCCAAGTGCCCAGGCTGCGGAGCCGGACTTGATATCCAGGTGGTCAAGGGCATGATGGCGATCGAGTGTCCCTACTGCGGGACCAACATCCCCCTGATGAAAGGCTAACTGCCACCAGCGCCGTTGTCCCCGAACCGGCACTCTGGATGCGCACCGACAACCCGACAGTCATAGAACACGCAGGCCTCCGCCAATGGTCACCCACCCTTGGTGGAGGTCTGTCGCTGTGCCCTAGAACTCGGACAAGGTGCGACTTACGGGGCCAAGCGGTCTTCTCTGCGCGGCCAAGATCCCCTCTAGCAGCCTCTACGCCAGCTTGCCCCGCATGGGATCGCCACCAGGGCCATAGATGGCGTTGCGTCGCAGAAGGCCATGCAGGCCCGCCTTCTCTAGGTCCCTCTCCAAACGCCTCGCCTCGTCACCCTCGATGGCCGGCATCGGAGGAACACAATGGCCCACTTGGTACCCGCGCATCCTCAGCATTGCCTTGATCGCGGGGATCGTGCCGTATTGACGTGTGGCAGCGACGATGCCGTTGGCCGCAAACTGGAGTCGTCGAGCGGTGGCCAGTTCCCCCCGGATGAATGACTGCATGATGTCGATGTAGAGGCGGGGCAACACATTGTAGTGAGCGCCAATGGCGCCCTCCACCCCCAGCGAGAGGCAGGGCAGAAGCAACTCGTCTGGGCCAGACAACACGTTCACCTGATCAGGATCGCGCATGGCCAGCAGATCGGCAAGGAGATAGAGATCTCCCGAGGAGTACTTGAGGCCCGCCACCCCATCCAGAGCGCAGACCTCCAGCAACTGATCGGCAGTCAGTCTGGCGTTGGTGCAGCCGGGTATATGGTAGACGTAGAGGGGCACGTCGGACACCGAGGCGATGGCGCGGTACTGCTCCAGAACCGCGCCAAACCGGTAAGTGTAGTAGAACGGAGGCACCGCGCTGACCGCATCGGCTCCCGCCGAGCTGGCATGCTTCGCCAGTTCCAAGGTCGTCTCCCTGTCAATCGCGCCCACGTGTATCATCACCGGCACACGGCCGGCCACGGCTCCGATGGCCACCTCAGCCATCTGACGGCGCACCTGGGGCGAGAGCACGATCCCCTCACCAGTGCCACCGCACACGAATAGTCCTGCAACTCCAGCGGCAAGCAAGTCCTCGATCAATCGCTCAGCCACTCGAGCATCGACTCGATCCTCTGTGGTGAGGGGCGTCACCAGGGCCGGCCAGATGCCAGCGAACTTGTCCATGTCACCATCCTCCTAAGGATAGGGCCTCGATCCGGCAGTCGTCGGTCACACCCCTGCCCCGGGGCTTGCTCACAAAGCGCGGATGTGGAGCCACCCACCGAGACCACGGCCTCCCTTCCGTCAACAAGCATGGTAAGCTCCCCCGAATGGGGAGTCAAGTCTGGCCTTCCCATTCCTCCGAGCATGCTCTCTCTCGAACCATGCTCCTCCACAGACTCACTGTCGAAGGGTGTGGAAAAACGCCGGCAATTCGCGCTTCCGCCGCAACAGTTGTGCTGTTGCATAGAGCTTGCACAGTCGTTTGCGTTTTGTAGGGGCGGGTTTCCCTGGCCCGGCCAGGACGGGCAAACCCGCCCCTGCTTCCGGACCTTTTCTCAGCACCCTCCACTGTCGCAGCTTGTACGTGGCGATGCCCGTTACTATAATACGCGCCACGCAAGTCAACTCCGGGGGCAAAATGGATACATCGTGGCAGCAGGTCTTGATCGTCCTGGGCGCCGGGCTGGTGGCGGGCTTTGTCAACACCATGGCTGGCGGCGGCTCCTTCATCACCCTACCGGCTCTGATGTTCGCAGGGGTCCCGGCCGCCATGGCCAACGGTACCAACCGCGTGGCCATCGAGGTGGGGGCCATCTTGTCGGTGCTCGGCTTTCGAAGGAAGGGGGTATCGCACCCCAGACTGGGCCTCCAGCTCGCCATTCCCGCCTCGGTAGGCGCCATCCTCGGGGCCAACGTTGTGATCGACATACCTGAGCTGGTGTTTCACAGAATCCTGGCCGTAGCCATGGTGGTGATGTTGGCCATCCTCATCCTCAACCCAAAAAAGTGGCTGCAGAATCGTCAGGTCGAGATCACCCCCAGGCGACGCGCTCTGGCCTACCTCGCCTTCCTGGCCCTGGGCTTTTATGGCGGCGCGATCCAGGCTGGCATAGGGTTTCTTCTCATCGCGACTCTGGTGCTGGCCGCCGGGCAGGACTTGGTGCACACCAACAGCACCAAGGTCCTTATCGTGTCGATATACACTCTCTTTGCCCTGGGCCTGTTTGCGGTCAAGGGTGAGGTCAATTGGCCCCTTGGGCTGTTGCTCTCTGTGGGCAACGGCGGGGGGGGGTGGCTGGCCAGCCAGTTGGCGGTGGAGAAGGGCGACAAACTGGTGCGCGTCGTGCTCGGCGTCATGCTCGCGCTGATGGCCGTGCGCTATCTGGGCATGATTCCCTGGCTCTGAAGGGGGGCACAATGGAGAAACCGTTCTCGGTGGGCGTGACTCCCGACTGGGAAGAGCTGGTTGAGTGCTGTATCATGCGCGGCGGGACGCCCCAACGGGTCCATTTCATCGAGCTCTTTCTGGACCCGGAGGTGCAAGCCGCGATATGCGAGCGCTATGCCCTGCTTGAGGGATTGGACCGGGACGACCCCTACTACGACCTCCGTCGCCAGGTGATTCTCCAGCGCTTCCTCGGCTACGACTATGTGCGCTGTGGGGTCGAGGGCTTTGAGATGCCCCTGCGCCGCACGACCATCAAGGACACCGCCCATCTGGAGCGGGACGGCGGGCGAAACTTTATGGAAGAGCACCGAGGACCCATCACAGACTGGCGTGAGTTCGAGGCCTACCCGTGGCCCGACCCAGAGTCTGTCTCGACCCGTTCCCTCGAATGGTACGAGGAGAACCTGCCCGAAGACATGTGCGTCATCGGTAGCGGCGGCTTTGCCCACTTTGCAGAGATGCTGACCTGGCTGATGGGCTACGAGACGCTCTGCTTCTCGCTATACGACCAGCGCGATCTAGTCGCCGCCATAAGCAAACGGCTCGGGGACTTCTACCAGCACATGCTCTCCAGAATCCTCACCTTCGAGCGGGTCAGACTCGTGTGGGGCAGCGACGACATGGGCTTCCGGAGCGCCACGCTGATAAGCCCCGATGATCTGCGAGAGTTCGTGCTGCCCGGCCACAGGCTCATGGCCGAGATGTCGCACGTCGCCGGCAGACCATACCTGCTTCATGCCTGCGGGAACCTCGAGGAGATCATGGAGGATCTGATCGAGGATGTACGCATCGATGCCAGGCACTCCTTTGAGGACACCATCGAACGAGTAGAGGATGTCAAGGACAAGTACGGAGATCGCATAGCCCTCCTGGGCGGGATCGACGTGGACTTTCTCTGCCGCGCCGACGAGGAGCAAATCCGTCGGCGCGTGCGACACACTCTTGAGCACTGCAACCCCGGCGGCGGCTACTGCCTGGGCACCGGCAACAGCGTGGCCAACTACATCCCCCTCGACAACTACCTGGTCATGCTGGATGAGGGAAGGAGGTTCTCTCCTGCGCCCTGACGGCTTGGCGGGGGTGCGCTTCATGCCTTTCTGGCTGCCGGGTCGAGCCAAGGAGCTCACCCTCATCAAAACTGACCCTGGTCAGTAGGAACAGGTGATGTGCTGCGACCCGGACAGACATCATCGGCGCTCAATCCGACTGAAAGGATACGACTACAGACGTGCCGGGGCATACTTCGTGACTGTCTGCACCCGCGAACGGGAGTGTCTTTTCGGTGAGGTCTCGCACGGGCAGGTGTGCCCATGCGCCCTTGGGCAGATCGTGGCGGAAACCTGGCAGGAGATCCCGAGTCATTTCGAACGGGCGGCGGTGGATGCACTGGTCGTCATGCCCAATCACGTACACGGTGTCATCGTGCTAAAGGACGAATACGGTGCCGACGCGGCGTCTGCGACTAGGGAGGGTAGGGGCACGGCATGCCGTGCCCCTACTACATCGCCATCTCCGGGACACGGCGCGAGCATGGCCCCCAACATGGAAGCGTTCGGGAAACCGACGCCTGGCTCGCTGGCAACCATCATGCGATCCTTCAAGTCTGCCTCCACGAAACGCGTCAACACCTTGCGCGACAGCCGCGGTGCAGCGCTCTGGCAACGGGGCTACCACGAACACATCATCCGCAATGATGGCGAATTGCGCGCCATCCGCGAATACATCGCGGACAATCCAATCCACTAGCCGGAGGATCCAGAGAATCCGGCGCGACGAACGTGAGGAGGCGGCCAGAGCGCCGTACGGGCGGGTTTCCCTGGCCCGGCCGGGACGGGCGAAACGCGCCCCCACCTCACGTCAATTCGCCCAGGACTGCCGCGGAGCAAAGTGTCATGGGTGAGTTCCCCACCTTGAGAACGGAGCGCCTGGTGCTCAGGGCTTTCAAGCTGAGCGACGCCGCCGACGTGCAGCGCATGGCTGGCGCCAGGGAGATCGCCTCCCCCACCATCAACATCCCCCACCCCTACGAAGATGGGATGGCCGAGCTCTGGATCAGCAGTCACCGAGGCGCGTCTGAGCGCGGCGAGTTGGTCCCCCTTGCCATCACCTTGTCGGCCGATGGCACCCTCATTGGCGCCATCAGCCTGGGTCTCGACCAGAGTCACGAGCGCGCCGAGCTGGGCTACTGGATCGGCGCGCCCTACTGGGGACAGGGTTATTGCACCGAGGCCGCCCGGGCGATACTAGGCTATGGCTTTGGGGTGTTGGGGCTGCACCGCATCCACTCTTCGCATTTCGCCCGCAACCCCGCATCTGGGCGGGTGATGCAGAAGCTGGGCATGACCCGCGAGGGCTGCCTGCGCCACCACGTGAAGAAGTGGGACGCCTTCGAGGATCTGGCTGTCTACGGGCTGCTGAGGGAGGAGTGGGAGGCCATGACGTAGAGGCCGACTCACTGACTGGGGCCTTGCCGGGATGCGCGAAGCTGCTCCCGCTGAGCCCGCACGACGAGGTCCAGGGCCCAAGTCCTTCCCAAAGCCTTGCGCGTACACGGATTGCCCTCATCTCGCCACATCATTCGAAAGGACGAAACATGAAGATCACAGACATCAAGACCTTCCCGGTGTGGGTGGGCCGAAGGAATCAGTTCGTGGTCAAGGTGGAGACCGACGAGGGTCTCTACGGGCTTGGCGAGGGGGGACTCTCATCGCGCGAGCTGGCCATGCAGGGCGCCGTCATGCACTATCGCGAATGGCTCATTGGCCGGGATCCCATGCGTATCGGATCCCTGTGGCAAGAGATGTATCGCAGCCAGTACTTTGAGGGCGGGCGTGTTCTCACGGCGGCGATTTCGGCGATCGACATCGCCCTTCACGACATCGCGGGCAAAGCCCTGGGCGTCCCTGTCTACCAGCTCTTGGGAGGCAAGCAACGCGATTTCGTGCCCTGCTTCGCCACAACCGGCGCCCCGATGGGCCCCCGCTTGATCGAGAGAATCAAACTGTTGCTCGAACACGGCTGGAACGTCATTCGAACGGTCCCAGGGCATCCAGACAGGGGCAGCGACAGCACATTGTTCGAGCCGTGGGAGTCGATCGGCGTCACGGCGGAGTGGCTGACCAGAGCCCGACAAGAGGTGGGGCTAGGTCCCGTCCTGGGAATCGACTACCACCATCGGCTGAGCGTCGCCGAGGCCGCCTCGTTCTGCCAGCGGATGCCCTCGGGAACGCTCGACTTCCTGGAGGAGCCCATTCGCGACGAGACTCCAGAGGCATACGAGGTCCTCCGGAGAATGACCGACGTCCCTTTTGCCATCGGCGAAGAGTTCTCCAGCAAGTGGGCTTTCCTGCCCTACATAGAGCGGGGAATCACCAACTATGCCCGCATAGACGTGTGCAATGTGGGCGGCCTGACTGAGGCGAAGAAGGTGGCCGGCTGGGCCGAGGCCCACTACATCGACCTGATGCCCCACGATCCGCTGGGCCCCATCTGTACGGCAGCCACGATCCACCTGGCCGCCGCAGTGCCCAACTTTGCCTGGCTGGAGGCGCGCGTATCGCCGACGGAGCAGCGGAGCCTCGACTTTGACCTGTTCCCCGTCCAGCCGGTGCTGGAGGGTCCCCGGTTCCCCGTGCCCGATACGCCCGGGCTGGGAGTAGAGTTCAACGAGGAGCTGGCCACCAAGCAATCCTTCAAGTTGTGGGAATCCCCCCACCTGCATCGCCGGGATGGGTCGCATACGAATTGGTGAGGGCAGGAGGGGCAGTTCGGCCGGGGCTGGCACGGAAAGAGATGGTGTGAAGGGACGACGAAGGCAGCCTGCGAGGCAGGTGCGCCAGCGGTTGGCCCGCAGGAACACGCCCTGCAACCGCGATGGCCACCTCAAGAGGCAGCCCGACGGCGCCGCCGGGTGAAGCGACCTGCACCTTACCTTCTCTCGACGTACTCCACGCCGTCAGTGGCCTTGAAGTCGGCGTCCTGTGTCCACAGTGTGGCATCGTGCGCACGCGCCGTGGCCAGCATTATACTGTCAGCCATCGGCAATCTTAGTTCCACAGACAGCTTGGCAGCGCTCAAAGCAGTCGCTATGCCCAAAGCAACCACTGTCCCCTGCTGCATCACTGCGATGGCTTGAAGCGCATGGGTCTCATCTCGCTGTTGAAGCACCCTTTTGAACACTTCGTAAATGCTGATGGAAGGCACAATCAACTCAGCTACGTTCTCAACCGCTGCAGCAAAGAAATCCGCGTTCGGCCCATCGGCAAAGTATTCGAGCCATCCAGAGGAGTCAACCACGTTCATACGCGATCTTGCTCGCGCTCTACGGTTGTGTCAATGCCTCTGAGGAACCCCCGCATTTCCTGAACTGGTCTCAAAGGGATCAACTCAATGCGGTTTCCGTAGTGAATGACCTGAACCTTCTGACCAGGCCGTATCCCGAGCGACTGACGAATGGCGCGAGGAATGACAACTTGGTATTTGGGTGAAACGGTGACTGTCTCCATACGACCCCCAAATCGATTCTGTTCTTGTATTACGCAGCTTAAGTCTACCACATCTTCGTAATACGGGCAACGAATCGAACATGCCGGCTAACGGATGGGAGCTCAGCCTCCGCGAGGCGGACTAGCTGGCACCGAGGCGTAGGCCAGGGCCTCACAGATACCTCTTGAAGAACTCGAAGGCCTTGTTGCCGGCAAAGGCGTGAGGGCCGGGATGAACGTCGGCCCAGAGCACGTCTTCCGCCCCGGCGGCCCGGTAGATGCGCCTCACCCCCTCGTATCCCTCGAGCATGTCCTGGATGAAGAAGCAGTTGTCGTAGATGCCCATCTCCAGGAGGAGCGGGCGAGGTGCGATCAGCCCGGCAATGTCGTCGGTGTCAAAGTAGCGATAGATGCCAGGCACGATCTGAGAGCCGCAGAAATTGGCCCGCTCTATGCCGAATCCTCGCCAGGGATTGACGTAGCCCACGATGTCGGCGGCCTTGATTCGAGGCTCAGCAGCAGCGGTGAAGGTGGTCATGGTGCCCCCCTGCGAGAGGCCCATCATCCCGATGCGCTCCCTGTCAACCTCTGGGCGGGTCTCCAGGTAGTCGATGCAGCGCATCATATCCCAGATGTTGAGAGTCAGCGTGTAGATCCCCAGCAAGGCGCCCTTGACAAAGTTCACGTTGCAGGGGTCCCTTCCGGGGAAGGGATCGAGGCCGTCGCGCCGCTCCCCGAATACGCGCAGGTCAGGCGAGAGGGTCAGGAACCCGGCCCGGGCCATCTGCTCGCCATAGTTGTAGTTGTGCTGCTCGATGTTGGCCTCGTGCTCCCTGGAGGAGCGCACTCCCGCCACCGGATCCTTGCCAAAGGGTCCGTGGCCGTGGCTGCAGAGGATAGCGGGGTTGCTGTGGTCGGGTTTCATCGACTTTGGTCTCAGCACCTGGCAGGGAACCGACATGAACTCCTCAGAATCAAAGACCACCCTTTCGCGGATCAGGTCGCCGTCCTCGACCGAGCTCTCCACTTCCGCGTTGAGAGGTACTTTGTTGGGCAAGGGTCCCAGGAGGTCGTGGAAGCGGGCCGTGGCCTCCTGGCGCCAGGCCACCCAGTCGGCGTGGGTCTTGCCCCCGAACTTTAGCCGGGGCTTGAACTCCTCGGTGATCTTTTCCCAGTAGGTCTGCATGGAGAAGTTGCGCCTCGATCTTGACATGGTCAATCTCCCCTTCTTCGTGTCATCACATAGTGGACCCCGACGCACCCAGGCATGTTGCCAGCATCTCCCTCCCCTCAAACACCGGCCCATCCCTGCACACCAACCTATCGCCAAAGTGGCAGGTTCCGCAGATGCCCATGCCGCACTTCATGGCACGCTCCATGCTCACCCAGCAGGGCAATCTAAGTGCGCCCGCCTGGATGGCCACGGCCCGCAGCATGGGCTCGGGGCCGCAGGCGTAGACGGCCTCGGGCCAACGGTCGTCAAAGAGCTCCTGCACGGCGGCGACCACGGTACCGTTGTAGCCAAGCGACCCATCCTCGGTGGCCACGATCAACTGACAGCCCAGGGCCTCGAAGCGCCAACGGAGCATCAAAAGATCGGCCGTGCGCGCCCCCAAGGCTGCGATTACCTCATTGCCCTGGCTCCGCGCCAGCTTGGCCAGTAGCGCCAGGGGCACGGCCCCGCAACCACCCCCTACCAACAGGTGCCGGCGCCCGGCCAGCTCGTAGCCCTTGCCGTAGGGGCCGCGCAGCCAGAGGCGGTCGCCAGGCTGCAGCTCGCACAGGGCGCTGGTGAATGGTCCCACCCTGGCCACGGTCAGGCTGGCGGGGTCATCGTCCATCAGGCTGAAGGGGCGCTCGCCGATGCCGGGCAGCCAGACCATGACGAACTGCCCCGGATGAGCGGGCATCGTGCCATCGAGGATCAAGGTCACCCCTACTCGCCCCTCGCAGACCACCCTGTTCACTCGGCATGCACGATGTGCATGGTGGGGCTGCCTAGACATGGGCGCATCCCCTGAACTGATCCAGGCTCCGATAGCCCTCCTCCTGCATAAGCTCCCTCAGTTCGGCAAGGATGCGCGCAAAGGCTCCCTCGCCGTCAGTGTAGACCGCCGAGCCGATGCCCACTGCCGTCGCCCCGGCCATGATCATCTCCATGGCGTCCTCGCCACTGAGCACGCCCCCTGTGCCGATGACCGGGATATCGACCGCTTCCGTTATCTCGTAGACGCAGCGCACGGCCACCGGCCTCAGGGCTGCGCCAGAGATGCCCCCCACGAGATTGGCCAGAACCGGTCGCCGTGCCCGAACGTCGATGATCATTCCCGGCCCAAGGGTGTTGACCGCGGTCAGGCCGTCTGCGCCGGCAGCGGCCACCGCACGCGCCACGTCCACGATATCGGGAGTATTGGGCGAGAGCTTGACCAGGAGTCTTCCGGCGTACACGCCGCGCACCGCTTCGGTCACTCTTGCCGCAGCCTCGGGATCGAGGGCAAATGGGCGACCGAACTCGCTCTCCACGTTGGGGCAGGAGATGTTCAGCTCGATGAAGTCGGGCTCTGCCTGGGCCACCAGGCACACCGCCCGGCAGAACTCTCCCGGCGAATGCCCGAACACGCTGGCGATGAGGGGAACGCCCAGCGGCTCCAGGGCTTGCCTGGCCGCACGCAGTATATCGCGCTCCTCAGCGGCGCCCGGGTTGGCCAGGCCCACCGCATTGATCAGCCCCACGCCCCAATCGAGCACGGTGGGGTTGGGGTGCCCCTTTCGTGGTTCGAGGCTGCACGATTTGGCCGTAACGGCGCCGGCACCCGCGCGGGCCGCCCGCACCAAAGTCTCGGCGCAGCACCCCCAGATGCCCGAGGCCAACACCAGGGGGTTGCGCAGGCGCACACCGCACAGGTCCGCCGACAAGTCGATGAGCGACACCTTAGCGGTCACCTGCCAGGTAGTCGTGCACTCTCTGCGCATCGGCAGGGGCCACCAACCCATCCTCGCTCAGAGAATCCACGATCTGGCTCAAGGTCAGGGCGGCGTGGAGTCGATGTCCTCTCTCGGCCAGTTCCTCCGCCCCCCCCTGCTCTCTGTCGATCAACACCACCACATCCTCTATCACCAGTCCCGCCACGAGCAGCGACTCGGCGGCCTCCAGCTTGCTGCCGCCGCTGGTGATCACGTCATCGAGGAGCACCACCCGTTCTCCCGGGCGATAGTCCCCCTCAATGGATCGCCCGGTGCCGTGGGCCTTGGCCTGTCTGGGGTAGATGAGGGGGTCACGCGTCTCCAGGGCCACCGCGGTGCCAATGGGCAGCCCTGCGTAGGGAATGGCTGCGATTCGGTCGTACTTCAAGGGGCGCAGCAACCGTGCATAGCTTCGCGCCACCTGGGCCAGCAATCGAGGATAGGTGACCAGGAGCCGCAGGTCCACATAGACCGGCGAGTGCGCACCCGACTTGAGCACAAAGTCGCCAAAACGGATGCAGCCGGCCTCGAAGAGGGTGCTGGCCAGTGCCCTGAGCTTCGGGGGAAGTACGCTTGGGGGCAGTTCGCGCGGCCATCCTCGGACCTGGTCACGCGTGAGCCTGATCTGATCGCGGAGAGCCATGGCCGCAAGGCGGGGATCCTGGGCATAGAGAATGCCGCGAGAGGAGTTGACGATCACGCCCATCCCATCGGGACGGAGCCCCGCCTTGAGCACAGCCTCCAACTCGCCTCCCTGTGCGCCCACGCCCGGCACCAGGAACCAGGCATCGGGCCATTGGGCGCGGATGTCGGCGATGGCGTCGGGATAGGTGGCCCCCATGACCAGGCCCAACTCCCCGCCCCCAGCCCAGTCTTTCGCTAGCTGTGCGACGTGGCGATACAGGGGCTCACCGTCTTGAGACCAATCCTGCACCTCGCCCGCGCTCGGATTGGAGGTCTTGCAGAGGACAAAGACACCCTTGTCCTCATAGGCCAGGAAAGGCTGCACGCCATCCGTGCCCAGGTAGGGATTGACCGTGATCGCATCCACGCCCCAATGCTCGAAGGCACCTCTGGCATAGGCCGAGGCGGTCGCTGCGATGTCGTTCCGTTTGGCGTCGAGAAGCACGGGGATGTCGTCGGGCACGTGATCCAGCGTGTCGCGGAGAGCACGCACTCCCTCTTCCCCCAGAGCCTCGTAGAAGGCGATGTTGGGCTTGTAGATGCAGGCCAGATCGGCGGTAGCGTCGATGATGGCCCTGTTGAAATCGGCCACCATGGTATAGCGCGCGGGAATGCGGTCTGGGCGAGGGTCCAGGCCCACGCACAGCAGACTGTCTCGCTTGCGGATAGACGCCTCCAGCTTGCCCCAGAAGGTCATAGCCAGTCCCTACGCCTTTCCCAGCACGGCGGCCAACAGGGCCATGCGGATGTACATGCCGTTCTCCATCTGCCTGAAGTAGGCGGCCCGGGGGTCGTCGTCCACATCGTAGTGGATCTCGCCCACCCGGGGCAGGGGGTGCATGAGCACCATATGCTCCTTGGCCCGCCTCATCAGTTCTGGGGTGATCTCATAGTAATCCTTCACCGCCTCATATTCGCTCAGATCCCTGAAGCGCTCCTTCTGCACACGAGTGACGTAGAGCACATCGACGGTTTCGATGAGTTGCTCCAGGGTGTCGGTCTCGGCTACTGCGCGATCTGCTGCCAACAGCTCCTCTTTCACCTCGCCGGGGAGACGGAGGTTGCCCGGCGAGACGAAGGTGAGCTGGGTGTCGTACAGGCGCAACAGGCGAGCCAGCGAATGCACGGTGCGGCCATTCTTCAGATCCCCCACCAGGGCCACGTGCAGGCCATCGATGGCCCCGAGTTCGGTGTGAATGGTGTAGATGTCCAGCAAACCTTGGGTGGGGTGCTCGCCCACGCCGTCGCCTGCACTGATGACCGGCTTGGTCGCATAGCGAGCCGCCACCTCAGAGGCGCCCACCTCGGGGTGCCGAAGCACGATGACGTCAGCGTAGCACTCCAGGGTGCGCACCGTGTCAGGAAGCGACTCTCCCTTGCTCACCGAGGAGTACTGCACGCCATGAATGGGGATCACCGAGCCGCCCAGGCGCACCATGGCAGCGATAAAGGAGGAAGATGTGCGGGTGCTGGGCTCGTAGAACAGGTTGGCCAA
>DATKWG010000141.1:0-4618 GCA_035529675.1 Anaerolineae bacterium | reverse complement strand
CGATGGCGTCCAGTACGAGGTGCACATCGAGGATGTACCCAGTCCCATCACAGAGGGTCTGACCGATTTCTCGGTCTGTTCTGAGCACTACTACGTGCAGGTCGATCCTGGGAACCAGGTGCTGGCCACGACGCTTTTTGGCGATGTGGTCATGCCCGTGGCCTGGACCAAGAAGTACGGCCAGGGACGCGTGTTCTATTGCTCGCTGGGACACGTGGCCCAGGTATTCGACCAGGCGCCAGAGATCCTCGCCCTTGTGACCCGAGGCATGTTGTGGGCAGCAGAGGGCAAAACGGAAGCGCTATCTGAATCGGAGAGCTAGAGAAACCGACTATCCTCACCGAGCCCTCCCGACTTCGCTACGCCGGCTGGCGATCGCTAGCTGCCAGCGAGAGAAAGTAGCGATGAAAGCGTCTGTCTGAGGTCAGTTCGGGATGAAAGGCGGTGCCCAAGAGCGCCCCTTGCTGCACCGCCACGATGCGATTCTCGTCCAGGCGGGCCAACACCTGCACGCCCGCGCCCGCCGCCTCGATTGACGGCGATCGGATGAACACCGCAGGAAACGGCTGCCCACGTTCTTCGCGTCGGGCCACGTCATCGAGGGCCGCCACAGCGAGAGACGTCACAAAGCTGTCAACCTGGCGGCCGAAGGCGTTCCGTCGCACCCTCACATCGAGCAGGCCGAGATGCGGCTGCTCATCATAGCCTACCAGGTCGCGTGCCAGGAGTATCAGGCCCGCGCACGTGCCCCAGATGGGGCCGCCAAGCTCGGCAAAGCGGCGTATGGCCGGCAGGACCCCATATAGCCCCGCCAGTTTGCCTATGGTGGTGCTCTCTCCGCCGGGGATTATCAGGGCGTCAAGCCCGCGCAGTTGACCGGGCAGCCGTACAGCCACCCCCTCGGCACCTACATCGTCGAGAGCCTTCAGGTGTTCGCGGAAAGCGCCTTGCAGGGCCAAGACGCCTATGCGCATGAGTTACCCCTACCAGCCGCGCTCTGCCAGGCGCTCGTCAGCGGGAATCGTGGCCAGCTCGAGCCCTCGCATGGGCTCGCCCAGTCCGCGCGACACGCGGGCAAGGATCTCTGGGTCGTCATAGTGGGTCACGGCCTGGACGATAGCCAGGCCACGCTTTGCCGGATCGCTGCTCTTGAATATGCCCGACCCCACGAACACGCCGTCCACGCCGAGTTGCATCATCAGGGCGGCATCCGCCGGAGTGGCAATGCCGCCGGCGGCAAAGTTGACCACGGGCAGCCTTCCCAGCGAAGCCGTCTCCACGACGAGGTCGTACGGTGCCCCGATCTTCTTCGCATAAGCCATCATCTCTTCGCCAGACATGCTGGTAAGACGACGTATCTCACCCAACACCGCGCGGGCGTGGCGCACAGCTTCGACTACGTTGCCGGTGCCGGCCTCGCCCTTTGTCCGAATCATCGCGGCGCCCTCACCTATACGGCGCAACGCCTCTCCCAGGTTGCGACAGCCGCAAACGAAGGGAACATTGAAGCGTCGCTTGTCTATGTGATGCTCCTCGTCCGCCGGAGTCAGCACCTCCGATTCGTCAATGTAGTCAACGCCGATAGCCTCCAGTATCTGGGCCTCGACGAAATGACCGATCCGACACTTGGCCATCACCGGGATGCTCACAGCATCCATGATTTCCAGAATCAGTCCGGGGTCGCTCATGCGCGCCACCCCGCCCTGAGCGCGGATGTCTGCTGGCACCCGTTCCAAGGCCATGACTGCGCAGGCCCCAGCCTCCTCCGCGATTCGCGCATGCTCGGGAGTGACCACGTCCATGATCACGCCACCCTTGAGCATCTCTGCCAATCCTCGCTTGACAGTGTCTGTTCCCGTCTCCTTGTCCATCTCCGATCCTCCATCTCACTCCCCGGCAGCTCACCAGCCGGCTGCATCAGTTCGGGCTCCCCCGGGGCACTGCCTCCCGTGTCGCCGCAGCGCCTTGGTCGGTGAATCGCCAGGGCCATACGCCGCACCCCGTCCCCGGCCTCACCTGGTCGGCGTCATCCTCGCAAAAGAGCATCTGAGGGCGCCCATCCGGGCCCGCCAGAGACACTCTGCTCCCAGCACCCGCGTTCGTACCTGTTTGGGCCTCGGAGGGATGATCAGCCACCCCGCTCACGATTATAGTCCAGCCACGAGACACTGCAAAATCTGGAGCCTAGCTGCGCTCCTCCCGTTTGATCTCCTCCCAGAGGGCGTCCATATCCTCCAGGGTCATGTCCTCCAGCGAGACGCCACCCCCGCGTGCGTGACGCTCGATGCCCTCAAAGCGACGGGCAAAGCGTTCGTTGGCCTGCCGCAGAGCACTCTCGGGATCGATGTCGCACCAACGGGCCACATTCACCAGGCTAAAGAGCAGATCGCCCAGCTCGGAGGCCCGGTCCATTCCCTTGGCGGCGAGGCGGAATTCATCGATCTCTTCCACCACCTTGGCCAGCACCGGCTCCACCCCAGCCCAGTCGAATCCGACGCGAGCAGCCCGGCGCTGCAGCTCCAGCGCTCGCGACAGGGCAGGCAACGCCTGGGGGATACCAGACAACATGGACGCAGAATCGTCAGTCCTCTCCTCGCGTTTGATTCGCTCCCAATTGCGCAGTACGTCGCTCGAGTTCTCGGCGGCGGCGTCGCCAAAGACATGAGGGTGGCGGCGAATCAGCTTCTCAGTGACGTGCTGAACCATATCGATGAGCTTGAAATCACCCCCCTCCGTAGCCAGTTGCGTGTGCAGCAATATCTGCAGCATGAGATCGCCCAGTTCCTCTTTGAGCGCGTCCGTGTCGTCAGCGTCAAGCGCGGCCAGCACCTCGTAGGTCTCCTCCAGCAGGTAGGTTCGCAGGGTGAGGTGCGTCTGCTCGCGATCCCACGGACAGCCTCCCGGCGCCCGCAGCCGGGCAACCAGATCCTGGAAGCCGGCCATCGAGCCAGGGCAAGCCAGCGGCGGAATATACACCAAAGTCAGGTGGTCGAACCGATCCTCGCGATCGAGCGCATACAAGGGCAGCTCGCACACTTGCTCCTCTTGCATGCCCGCCCGCCGGACGATCCTTATGGGATGGTCGTCGTGATAGAGGTTCATGAGGGTCATCTTGATCTCTGCGGCCAGTTGCCGGCTATAGACTTGCACGACCAGAGCACCCACATCTGGATTCAGGCTGGGATGGCGTCTTTGGGCCAGAACCATGGCGTCACATATCTGGAGACCACCAAAGAGATCGATCCCCAGGGCAGTAGCCGTGGGCTCCAGGAAGCTGACCCCGGCGACAACGCGCGCGGCGAAGCCTTCGGCCTTGGCCAGTTCCAGGATCCGCCACACCGAGGTCTCGCCCACGAGAGGGTGCCCGGGCACCGCGTAGATCACGCCTTGGGGACGTCCGCCCAAGGCGACGATAGCGCGAGCGATCTCTTCGTAGACCTCGGCAAAGCTGCCCAGTGTCTCGTACAGGTGGTCGAAGGAATGGTATTCCGTTCCTTTGGGCAGCGCGGACACCGAGGGGTGTCGCTTTGTGCGCAGATACACCTCGGAAGCACCCTCGATGACCCGCCAGGCCTCGACGGTGATCTGATCGGGATTGCCGGGACCCAGCCCGACGATGGTGATGCCGGAAGGCATTTCCTTCCTCGCTCTCCGTATTGATGTCCCATTATAGTCCAAGCTGGGCAGACTACCAAGCACCGCCCCGACCAGGGTGTCGAAAACAGGTCTGAGTAGGGGCGGGTTTGAAGCCCGCCCCTACAAAACGCAAACGACTGGTACAACTTCTATACAACAGCACAACTATTGCAACAGAAGCGCGAATCGTCGGCGTTTTTCCACACCGGCGCCCCGATCGGCCCGACGATCGAGGAAACCGCCTCGCCCCGTCCCTTCCCCCAACCAGGGGCCAGCGGACAGCCTCCACCGCAAGAAACTCAACGAGGTGGCTCGATCCTGCGATCGGCCAAACTCGCCGGAGCGCCAGCTTGCCCCGGCCGGGACCCTGGCCTATACTTGCGCACGAAACCTGCTGCCCCGCAGTCCTTCGGACCATGCTCACGCACCTACTGTCCCGCCGGAGTGCGGACGATTCTCAGGTCGCGTTCGCCGCCAGGTCCCATTTCTTAGCCCAGGCAGGGAGTAGTCCCTCCATTCCAGGCCAATGCTGGACGCCTTCGACGGTAGATCGCCCACTGGACGAGGAAGATGATGGCTCGGTTGGACCATGAGGAAACGCAACTGCGTGAAGGAAATTCGGGAGCCGCCTGGGCAGAGTGGGTCGTGGTCACCGTAATCCTCATCGCGGCGAGCTATGCGCTTTTCCAGGTCATTGGCGTCGAACTCGGCGCTTCCCCCAGCGACGCCTTGCAGAGGCTGAAAAGCATCCTCGAGGGGATAGTGACACTCCTCAAGCCTGGCGAGTGATCGTGCTTGTATCCTTCCCGCTGGCTGTTTTCACGCCAGAACCGCGCCAGGGGTTGCCTTCTCTGCCTGGGCTCTGCGCATTGCGGTGAATGGTGGCCGCTGCCCACCTCGACGACGGCCGGGGTTGTGGCTTGCCGAACAGTGTCACGCGCCCCGATGGATTATCGTCGGTCGTGGCTTGGAACAGAGGAGG
>DATKWG010000140.1:0-2261 GCA_035529675.1 Anaerolineae bacterium | reverse complement strand
CTGGCAACTAGAGACCGCAACGTTTCTGCTCGGGTGCTGAAAGGCAGAAGCATCGTCGAAACAGACACAAAAGTTGAGCAGAGGGCCGGCGCGACCCTTTGACGTTTGCTCGCTCAAGAAGTCGGCGGTATCATCTGTCATACAGATCGCGAAAGAAGGAGAGTAGGAATGAGTGTCATAGTCGAGCCGTCGCGCGAGATTCCGGTGGTGGCCGAGGCTGACGTGGTGGTATGTGGAGGGGGGCCGGGGGGGGCGCCCGCTGCCATCGCTGCCGCGCGACACGGCGCCAAAACGGTGCTCATCGAGCGTTATGGCTTTATGGGTGGTCTGGCGACGGCAGGTCTGGTCGCGCCGATTCTGGGGCACACGGCATCAGAGAGCCACACGCCCATTGTCGAGGGGATCCTCCGGGAGGTGGCGGAGCGCATGAACGCCATCGGCGGAGCTCCCACCTGGGAAGAGGCGTTGCAGGAGTGGGGGGTGCGCTTTGACGCGGAGGCGCTAAAGGTGGTCATCGACGAAATGTGCCAAGAGGCAGGCGTCGAACTGATGTTGCACACCCTTGTGGCCGACGCGATCGTGGAGGGTGACGCCATTGCTGCCGTCATCGTGGAGAACAAATCGGGACGGGAGGCTGTCGCGGGAAGGGTTTTCATCGACGCCACAGGTGACGCCGACGTGGCCTATCGCGCTGGTGCCCCGACGACCCACGGGCGTCCCTTTGACGATCGGCCAGAGTCGATGGGGTCCTTCTTTCACCTGGCGGGGTTCGAGTCCCTGGATGAGCGGCGCGCCCAAGAACTACGAGAGTTGATTCGACGCGAGATGGAGAAGGGGCGCTTTCGCTTCTACAATCCGAACTTTCTCGCCCGTAATGCCTACCAGCAGGATCACACCGCGGCCAACATGACCCGCTTCGGCGGGGATGCCAACGTGGCCACAGACTTGACCCGGGCCGAGCTGAGCGTCCGCCAACAGACATGGAAGCTGGTGCGGTATCTGCGTACCACGGTACCGGAGTTCACGGATTGCTACGTGCAGCAGACCTCGCCGCAGGTGGGTCCCCGCGAGAGTCGCCAGATAGTAGGCCCCTATGCGCTGACCGGGGACGACGTACATCGCGGGGCCAGATTCGAGGACGCCATCGCCCGAGGCTCTTGGTGGATCGACATCCACTGTCCACTGGGTGAAACCTACCCAGTGCACCTTTGCGTGGTGGAATGCCCTCGGGGGGCCGATTGTCCTTATTGGGCCGCCGAACACGAGCACATGTTCTCGAATGACGACCTACGTCCTCCCAAGGGGGACTGGTACGAGATCCCCTACCGCAGCCTGGTCTCGGTGAAGGTGCCTAATCTGCTCGCCTCGGGTCGCTGCATTTCGGCAACCCACGAAGGGATGGCTGGCTCGCGCGTCATGGGCACCTGCGTTGCCATCGGCCAGGCGGCTGGTACGGCCGCAGCCCTTGCGTTGGCTGATGGGGTACCCCTTGCTGAGGTGGAGGTCTCACGGTTGCAGACCCTTTTGCGTGGGGATGGCCAGCTGGTATAAGTTGCTCGATAGAGAGCGTCGGCCAACGAGCCCTGAAAGCTGCGAAATGTGATCATCAGGCCTGGCAGAGCCGGGCCTTTTTCGTCAGACCGTAGTGTCCATTGTGCAAGAAGCTGATCGAGGATCTTCAAAGCACTTCTGTTGTCTGGGTTGACAGCACCTTCGTTCTTGGGTGCACTGTCAGACAAACTCGGAAAGGTCAGAGTCTGGGTCTATCTGCAAAATGTGGGAGGCAACGTGTTCCTGCGCGATCAGGCTGCAACTGCACAGTACACACTGGATCTCCTCAGAGAGGCCACACCGGGCGGTCGATTCATCCTGGGCGTTACCGAGGACATCCCCAAAGATGCATGGAAACGTGGCCTGAGAGGCATCGCGGAGGGTTTTTTCAAGTGCTATATGTCAGGTCCAAACGGCTAGCAGTCGATCCATCCACAGCCAGACCGAACGGTGACCACCGCCAGGGCGTAGCCCGGTTCTGTGTGGCGAGACGATAGGCTCATACCACTGCCAGCCAAGGGCAGGGCGCTCAGAATGGTCATCTATCTGGCCGGGTTCCAGAGCATTCCCCAGTCGCTTTATGAGGCCGCCGAAGGCGATGGCGCCAACCGATGGGCCAAGTTTCGGCACGTCACCATCCCGCTGATGACCCCGACCATTTTCTTCGATCTGATCATGCAGATCATTGGCTCGTTTCAGGTGTTTGCCAG
>DATKWG010000139.1:0-4485 GCA_035529675.1 Anaerolineae bacterium | reverse complement strand
ACAGAACCAAAGTGAACGCGAAGAGGCCAGCCGATATCAGCATCGTGGTTCGGCGCCCGGGCAAGGACACCCCGTCTGGCTTTGTCAGCGGACCAGCCTGCTTGGCCGAGTCAGTTGACACGCTGCCTAAGCCCTCCTTCGGCCCTTTCCCCACTCGCGCACCGCCTCCTCATAGATCGCGAGCGGACGCCGCGCGGTCTCGTCCCACTGGAATAGCCTCTTGGCCCGCGCCAACCCGGCCTTGCCCATCTTCTCCGCCAGAGATGGGTCCTCAAGCAGCCTCAGGATGGCCCGGGCAAAGTCGGCAGGGTCATCGGGGTCGCAGAGGATCCCCGTCTCGCTGTCGGCCACCACCTCGGGCAGGGCTCCAGCCCGACTGGCCACCACCGACTTGCCGCAGGCCATCGCCTCGGCTGCAGCCAGGCCAAACCCCTCCAGACGCGAAGGGAACACAAAGATATCGGCCAGGTTGTACCAGGCCACCTTCTCTTCCTCGGGCACAAAGCCGGCAAAGTGCACGGCCCCCTCCAGACCCAGTTGCAGCGTCTGCCGTCGCAAGGCTGCCTCGCTCTCGCCGCGTCCCGCCAGAAGAAGGTGCACGCCGTGCGCGTACTTGCGTTCCCTTAGCACCCGGCGAAATGCCTGCAGGAGCACGCCCAGATTCTTGCGTGGCTTCAGGCTGCCCAGGTAGAGGAGCACCTTGCGGCCCGCCACCCCCAGGCGCGCGGCAATCTTCTCGTCCCGGGGGAGCGAGCGATAGACCTGGCCTACGCCATTGTAGACCACCTCGATCCGATCCGGAGCCACGCCCAGTTCTGAGATCAACTGCTGCCGGGCGAAGCGGCTTCCAGTTATGATCAGATCGCAGCGGCGCGCCACACGCCGATCCACATGGTTAGTCCAGCGATCCCGCTCCACGTGATGGTGGTGGGCGACCACGGGCACTGGCAGGCGCAACAGACGACGAGCGACCAACGCCGCCGGGCCGGTGAAGCGCAGCGAGTGAACTCGCAAGAGATCGAAAGGTCGCCTTCGATAGACTTGGGCGATGTAAGGGACAAAGACCGGGTTGGAGACGAACCAGCGATAGCCCCGACGCAGCGGCACCCGAGTGACCCAAAGATTTGACACCTGGGGACAGGGAAGCCCTGCCGGAAGGATGGCTTCCACCTCGGCGCCCAGGACTGCGAGCCTGGTCAGGATCTCCCGATCGTAGACCTCACCGCCTAGGGTTGCATCCAGCGAGATGCCCAGTTGAGGTGAGCAGATCCGCATTTACCCTCGAATCTTGCCTCGCCAGGTCCTCGTCCTGCGCCACATGCGCCACACGGCGTTGTTCGCCCGCTGGAACCAACGGCTATAATGGGAGAAAAACCGCAGTGGCCACGAGCTCTCGGCTAGATCGAAGCAACGAACGCGACGGGGAAGTCGGTCTGCCCAGTCTTCTGGCAGCGCAACGCCCAAGCCTGGCCCTTCCGGCAGTGCCAGCGTGCCGTCGCGAAGCCTCCACGGCTCTGCAATCAGGTCGAACCCCAGCCGCCGCGGCCCCAACCCCTCTACCGAATGCACCTCGGGTAGGGCTGCTGCCAGGTGCGTGATGGCGGCTGTGCCCACGCCCAGATCCTCGGAGCAGCCTACGGCGATTTGCACGCCCTGCTCTCGGCAGATCTCCGCGTATCGCCACGCCTGAGATATGCCCCCCACGCGAGTGAGCTTGATGTTCAGGATGTCTATCGCCTGCTCGTCGATGGCCGCTCGCAGGTCGTCCCGGCTGAGTATGCTTTCGTCGAGGATTACTGGCACTCCCAGTCGCTCGCGAAGCCTCCGAAGGCTAGACCAATCCCGCGTGGACAGAGGCTCTTCCAGGGCCAGCACCCCGAGGTCGGCCAGAGCCCGGTAGAGAGGCCCACCTTCCGCTGGAGTGTAGCCACGGTTAGCATCTATCCGAATCTCGACCTCTGGCCCTACGAAAGCACGCACCCGACGCACTGCCTCCAGGTCGGCCTTTGGGCTCGTCCCTATCTTGACCTTGATGTGCCGACTGCCACGAGACAGAATGGCATCCAGCTCTTTCTCAGCGGCGGGCCAGTCCCGGATGAATACCTGCTCGGTGATGGGAATGCGCCCCCGGCGCGGCCCACCCAGCAGATCCACTACCCGCTGGCCGAGCTGCTTGCCGCGCAGGTCCCAAAGGGCAGTATCCACCGCATAGGCCAGAGCGGGGGAGGCGGCCACCAGCCGGCCCATCCATGCCTCCCGTTCGCTCTCGCTGGCCTGAAGTAGATCATCGTGTTCCAGCGGGAGTTGGACGAGACGCTGAAAGCAGCCGGCTACCCTATGCGGGGGAGTGCGGTAGAGTACTCCCTCCCCGATGCCGGTCACGTCTTCCGCTTGCACCTGGACGAGGAGGTGCTGCGAAAAGCGAATGCGAGCCACGGCTATGCGGAAATCCACGGGAACGGCAAAGAGCCAACCGGTGGACCGGACGTTGCTCATCATCCGAGGACCCTTTTCTCTGGATCCCGGTCACTCACCGACCGCTGGCGAGTGTCCGCACGAAAGAGAGGGATGCCGGCCCACGCCCAAAGAGATGATTCGGGTGCCACGCCCACGTGAGGAGAACAGATGATCATGATCAAGAGTCACCAAAAGGCGCACGAGAATCACTGCCGAACAGCATGATACCTCAGCCCTATGGTGGAGACAACCGGCCGCGAGGGAAAAAGCACCCCCAGGTCTGCTCCTGCGCAGACCTGGGCGAGTCTCGCTCGAGCAAGCTCCTGCCTATGCCCGGGTGGAAGCGCCGTAAGGGGCCTCTGCTGGCCGTTCTTCCCTCACAGCACCCTCTTCTGCGGCTACTCCCGGTTGCAGCTCGGGCTCTTCAGCCGCCTCGGCTTCGACAAGCTTGCGAGGCACTGCAACGCGAGCCACTTCCGCGTTCTCAGAGGTGAGCACTGTCACCTCAGGGGGAACGGCGATGTCGGCCACTCTGAGGCGCGAGTGAACATCCACCAGCCTGCTGATGTCGATCGGTAGAAAGTCGGGTATGTGGCGCGGCAGACACTCGATCTCCAGCTCATGCATCACTTGGGTGACCATTCCCTCTTGTTGGCTCACAGGGGCCGTGCCTTGCTGCACCAGGGGCACGATCATTCGTATTCTTTGGCCAGAGACGATCCTGTAAAAGTCCACGTGCAAGATGCGACTGGTGACCGGATCGCGTTGCAGTTCCCGAATCAACACCATCTCGCCACCATCCTCGCCCTCGATGTTTAGGTCCACCAGACGGTTGGCGCCTGCGAAGCGCACCACGTGGGCGACTGACCCATAGGGTGCCTGAAGGCTCCTGGGCTCGAATCCACGCCCATAGATGACCGCGGGAACCAGGTCGGCGCGCCTCAGCGCGCGTGGGGTCATGTTCGAGTCTCGCGGCTGCGCTGCGAGAGAGATTCTGTTTGCCATGGTGATTCTTGATCCTCCAATCCAAAGGTGCCTGACCAGGGGCCCGTCTATTGCGGCCGGCCGGGCACCTGTCTGCCACTCACAATCAACGAGGGCCACACATCAGCGAGCATGGCCCCGGCCAGAGGAAAGCTCTGGGCGAACACGGTTGCCGTTCGCCATGTGTTCAGATTATAGCCGGAAGCCCCTCAACCGTCAAACGCGGCCAGCGGAGAGCGTCGAAAGGCCTGGACCTGCCCAAGTGCCCTCCGCCTAGGCACCTGCCCTTGCCACGATCTTCAGCCACGTCCCCGCCTTGGGGGGGGCGCAACCCGCAAAGGGGTGCTTCTCTTCCCTGGTGATGCGCACGGGCTTGGAGCGACTGTTGCGTTCAGCGATTCCGCGAGCGCAGCACGTCCATCCACTGCAACAGGTCGTGAGCGGTCTGGATGGCGAACTGAGCTTCTTGGGGCGAGGGGCGTTTGCCACGATGCACCACGTCGTTCCTCAAGTCGTTGAGCATGTTGAACGCCTTCCAGAGTGGCCGATTGCTGCGTCTGAGGCTCGAGCCCGTGTTCCTCTGCAGCAGAACGTCCAGCTTAGCAGCGAGGGCTCTGGCAGCCAGCGTGTGATATACGACGCTGTCGGTGATCCCGCGCCGGCCCATCTGCCGGCTCAAGAGGGCAGAGACGGCGGTCTCGACGGCTGTGTGACACGTGGTGATCGCCTGGCGAGTGAAACGCTGTGAATGGGCTCGTTCGGACTCCATCATGAGCTCGTCGGCCAGACTCACCGGCTCAGGCTCCCTGAGGGCGGTTGCCAGTTCCTGGTACCATTGTGGGCTCTGCTCTAGCAGGTCAAAGCTCTCGGCCAGATCCGTCTCCTGCTGGACCAGCGCTTCATGCAAGGGGTCCTCGCACAAGAGCGTGCCATCCAGGTCTCGGACGGTTATCTCGATGTCATCCCGGCGCAGATCCAGGACGCGATAGAGTCGGGCCTTGCGACGCACCACGGCTATCAGGTGGTTCAAGGCATCCAAGGCCA
>DATKWG010000138.1:0-37242 GCA_035529675.1 Anaerolineae bacterium | reverse complement strand
GTGAACTCTACATCCGATAATCGAATACCGATATCTACTGACTCTGACCTCAGGTACCAAGGTGGAACCTACTCTGGGTCCGGCATTGGACAGCAGCCTGAACGCCTCCCCGGACCTTAGGCTCGACACTATTGCCGTGCTTTGACGTAGCCAGCCATGCTTGTTCACGCGGTGCATTGGTCTAACTGCCGAACGCAGACCATAAACTTTGGGTAAGTTCCGCGTAAACTCTACATCAATTATACCACGAGTCTCGCTCAAAGTCCAGTCTTTCTGCCCATCTAAGCGTTCGAAATCTGGTGGAAACAAGACCAACGAAACGCCGTCCGGGCAATGGTTCGCTTCTTTCTGCGTGTCCAAGAAGAGTATACCCGCGAGAACTCAAGAGGGCGTTGAGGCCGGGTTAAGACGGGGTTAAAAGGCTTCCAGCCACTCGATGAGCGACTGAGACGTGATCGAAAGTGGCTGGCCGGCTCCCGCAGGAGTCGGCGCTGTTGGGTGGGTGGCCAACGCTCGGAGTTGCGTGGGTCAAGCCCAAGCATGTGACGTCGGCGCTGGCTAGCCAAGAGACGTGCTGCCTCCATACTGCTGCGTTTCTGGCCGTCTCGAAAAGACGCGCTCCTGCCCTGGAGCCCGCTTCCCAAGAGATACGTATCCGGTGCCGGACTGGAGCGGCTTGGCGGGCTGGACGGGCACCAAGAGCCCGATCTTGGGACCAAGCCTGAGCAGAGGACTTCACGCCCCTCCTGTGAGGAGGCTTCCTTGGCAAGGTTCGCAACACAACCCGCTCGGTCGCCCATGTGGCCGTGCCAAACGGTGCCAAGCCGCCGATTGGTAGGGATTTGGCACGAATCTGGTAGCGGTCTACCTTGATACGTAAGGGGAAAAGTCAGCCGTACAGTTGGGGAAAAGTCAGCTAATCGCAATTAGAAAAGCGACCAACTGACGCTGAATCAGTTGGTCATCTTGTGGGGTCTTGGCTGAGGGACAGGGATTCGAACCCCGATCGGCTGATCCAGAGTCAGCTGTCCTACCGTTGGACGATCCCTCAGCGCGCGGCCCATTCTACCACAACCGGGCGATCAGGGCAAGCTGTACTCATGGAGAGTATCGAGAAACGGGTTTGTCACAGGTGAGCCGCAGCGCGGCGAAGGCGAGGAATCTCTGTTTTGTGCGGTTTAGACTCTTCGCTTGTACCCCGTACTTCTGGGGCACTTGTACCCATAAAGTTCGGGGCACTTACGCTCAGAGTGACAGCGACGGGAGGTCACGCATGGTCTCTCGATGGCCTCCGGCTCGGCTACTTTCGCGAGGCGACCTCTTGTGATAGAATCGACGAGTACGCGTCGTCTGTCAACTCTGCAAGTCACCACACAACAGTGTCCAGACCGAGGCCATCCGCGGGACAAAGGCTTTCCTGGTTGCGCACAGACGGGAGGCACAGGTGGATTCATTCACTCACTTGCATGTACATAGCGAGTACTCGTTGCTCGACGGCCTGGCGCGACTCCCCGATCTCTGCCGCCGTGCTCGCGACTGCGGCATGAAGGCGCTGGCACTCACAGACCACGGCCAGATGTACGGGACAATCCAATTCCACCGCGCGGCAAGGCAGTCTGGGATAAAGCCGATCTTTGGCTGCGAAGTCTATCAGGCTCCCCGCAGACTCCATCAGAAGCAGCCCAGGTTGGATGCCAAGCCCTACCATCTGACACTCCTGGCCAGGAACATGAGCGGCTACAAGAACCTGCTGTATCTGGTCACCCAAGCCAACCTGGAGGGTTTCTATTACCGTCCTCGGATTGACAAGGAGCTGCTCGCTGAGCGCGCAGAGGGGCTTATCTGCCTCAGTGGCTGCATCTCTGGCCAGGTGCCCTCCCTGCTCTTGGGGGGGCAGCAGGACGAGGCGCGCAAGACGATTGGCTGGTTCAAAGACATCTTTGGCCCAGACAACTACTTCCTCGAGCTACAGCGGCACGAGGGGATCCCTCAGTTGGAAGAGGTCAACAGCCAACTGACTGCTCTGGCCAAGGAGTTCGGGCTAAGATGCGTGGCAACCAACGACGTCCACTATGTGCTCAGAAGTGACGCCCCAGCTCACGAGCTGCTGCTGGCCATACAGACCAACGCTACCATGTCTGACCCCAACAGAATGAGGATGCCGGGGGCCGACTACTATCTGAAGACGGCCCAAGAGATGGCTGAGCTGATGCCCGACTATCCCGAAGCCCTGGCCAACACTAACCTCATCGCCGAGCGATGTGACGTAGATTTGAGTTTCCGGGGGTACCACTTGCCACGATTTGAGGTGCCAAAGCCCCACACCGCCCAATCGTTCCTCAGGGCCCAGTGTGAGGAGGGGCTGGCCCGTCGCTATGACCAGGTAACGCCCGAGATCAGGGAGCGGCTCGAATACGAGTTGAGGATCATCCACGAGATGGGATTCGACGACTACTTCTTGATCACGGCTGGTCTGGTGAGCTGGGCAAGAAACGAGGCCAAGATGCTGGTTGGAGTGCGGGGCTCCAGTGCCAGCAGCCTGGTTGCGTACGTCCTCGGCATTTCCGACCTGGAGCCGCTGAGTCTGGGCCTGATGTTTGAACGGTTGCTGCACCCGGGACGAGTCACCATGCCCGACATCGACCTGGATTTCCCCGAGGATCGCCGTCACGAGGTGATCGACTACTTGACCGCCAGGTACGGTCGGGACAGGACTTCTCAAATCGCCACCTTTGGCACCATGGCTGCACGCGGAGCCATTCGCGACGTGGGGCGAGCGTTGGGAATTCCTCTCTCTGAGGTTGACCGCATCGCAAAGCTGGTACCTCTTGGCCCCCAAAGGACCATTCAGGATGCACTGGAGGCAGTGCCGGAGCTCAGAGAGCTCTATGAAACCCAGTCCCACATAAAGGAACTCATCGACTACTCGTTGGCCCTGCAAGGGATATCTCGGCATCTTTCCACTCATGCCGCAGGGGTGCTCATCGCCGACCGGCCCATTGTTGAATACACGCCTCTGCAGCGTGCACCCAGAGGCCAGGGGGTGATCTCTCAGTTTTGCATGGAAGACGTAGAGGCCATTGGCCTGCTGAAGCTCGACGTGCTGGGCCTCACCACCCTCACAGCGTTGGACAGGGCCTTCAAGTGGATCCAGCGCACCACAGGCGTGAGGTTGACCCAGAGCTCTATCCCCCTGGACGATCCGGAAACCTTTGCCCTTCTTTCATCGGGGGAGGCGACAGGCGTCTTTCAGGTGGAGAGCAGTGGCATGCGCCGTACGCTGCGGGAGATGCGGCCTACTCGTTTTCAGGAAATCGTCGCAGTGCTCGGGCTCTACCGGCCCGGCCCGATGGAATTCATCCAGAACTACACCGACCGCAAACACGGCCGTGAAGAGATCACCTACCGTCATCAGGCCCTCGAGCCCATCCTGGCTGAGACCTATGGCATCATCGTGTACCAGGAGCAGATCATCCGGATAGCAGCGGAACTGGCGGGTTATGCCCCCGGCGAGGCCGATCTGATGCGGCAGGCGGTGGGAAAGAAGAAGAGAGGCGCGCTTGAACGGCAGCACGCCAGATTTGTCAGCGGCGCCACGGCCCGAGGGATCCCCCAAGATGCGGCTGAGGACATCTTTGCCGACATCGCGGCGTTTGCGAACTATGGTTTCAACAAGTCTCACGGGGCAGCATACGCCGTTCTCACTCTTCAGACGGCATATCTGAAGGCCCATTACCCGGTCGAATTCATGACCTCCCTGCTGTCAGTCGAGCGCGGCAACACGGAGAAGACGGCTCATCTCGTGGCAGAGTGCCGCCGGCTTGGCATACCAGTCCGCCCTCCCGACGCGCAAAAGTCCGACGTAGACTTTGCCATCGAGCCCGCTGAAGGGGAGTCCCTGAAGCAGAAACACCAGCTCACTGGGGTCAAGGACCTGGCGATTCGGTTCGGACTGGGGGCTGTCAAGAACTGTAGAGACGGACCAGCTCAGGTAATCGTTGAGGCCAGGGGCGATTCGCGCTTTGGGGACATGGGCGATTTCGTCAGCCGCGTAGATTTGCGGCAGGTCAATAAGCGTGCCCTCGAGTGCCTGATCCGCGCGGGCAGTCTTGATTCATTGGGGCCCCGCCATGCACTCCTCGCCGTTCTCGACCAGATACTCGCCGAGAGCCAGCGGATTCACCGGGCTCGAGAGATCGGCCAACGCAGCTTGTTTGAGCTGGGCCTGGGCATGGGAGCAGGCGAGGGCGCCAGCTTCGCCCTGCCCACCAATGCTCCACGAATCCCAGAGAAGAAGCTCCTCTCCGATGAGAAGGAACTGCTAGGAGTGTACATGTCCGCTCACCCGCTGGACGTGCTCTCCCAGTTCGTGGACGACAGGCTCACATCTCTGTCGGAGATCGATGAATCGATGGCGAATGAGCAGGTTCGTGTCGCCGGCTTGCTCGGCTCTCTGCGGGTGATTGCCACCAGAAAAGGGGAAGCTATGGCCTTTGCCCAGTTGGAGGACCTCTCCGACTCAAAGGAGCTGGTCATCTTTCCCCGCACCTTCAATGAGTCGCGACATCTGCTCGCCGAGGATGCAGTGCTCTTGGCCCGGGTAAGGGTAGATGTCAGAGATGGCCAAACCAAGCTTTGCGCTGAGTCCATAGAGCCCTACCAGCCTCCCAGGAGTGTGAAGAGACGGCACCCAGATGGGAGACGAGCCAGGCGACTGTCCGTGGAGATCTCCCTTGGCCCCGACGATGGGGAATCCAAGCAGATGGTAGAACGCGTATTCGGCATCCTGTCGGAGAAGACGGGCGACCTGCCATTTCTCTTTCATCTCAAGGCCCCATATGGCAGTGTCGAGATGACCTTCCCCGATGTGACCACTTTGTACTCTGCCGAACTGGAACACCAGCTAGCCAGTCTGATCGGCAAAGATCACTTCACCCTGGAGTGGACCTAGCCGGGCATCTTGGCCAGCCATTTCGATCTGCCCCTCGCAGCAGGGCCAGCCCGCATACCCAGGCCCCGGCTCCATCCCCTTCCTGGAGAACCTCGCATGGCCAGGATCGAGTTGCCGGTCGGGACCGGCCGTGCTATGATGTGGTGAGGCGTCCAGGCTCGCGTGGCAGGCAAACTGCGGGAGGAGAGGCTCATGGTGACGGAAGGGGCATCACGTAAACGGGTCATGGCCTATGGCCGGCGACTACTCGCGGGTCTGGCTTTCCTGGCAGCGGTGACGGGCACGCTGGCAGCTTGCGATGGCGAGGATTCAGACGGCTATACGCCGCCGCCAGCGACGATCATCCGCGCCTCAGACACGGCCACCCCCACGCCGACTGTGCCGACAGAAGAGGTCTCCCCAACCCCTTCGCCTCAAGCGGGCACGGTCATTCCCCCGGAGGGCTATCCAGTGCCTGCCACCACTCCCCCTCAACCTGGAACGCCGGAAGCCTATCCAGCGAAGTAGCCGCGTCCAGCCCAGGGATTGATCCCACCACTTTGCCAGGGCAGGACGCTAGCGCCGCGCCCTGCGATTCCCGTTCGCGCGCTCTTGCTGCGCTCTCCTGCCACCTCGGGCCCCGGCGGCCGCCTCCTCAGCACTCAACCCTTTTCGCAAGCAGCAGTTCTTGTACTTTTTGCCGCTGCCACAGGGGCAGGGGGCGTTGCGCCCAATCTTGACTCTCCGTCTGGTACTCCCAGCAGCTCCTCCGCTGGCCCCCGAGTAGCGGGTGACGCGAGGAACCGTGGGTCGTATCTGTACGTGGACGTTGAGGATCGCGTTGGCGATGTCGCTCTGGATGGTGGCGAGCAATTCCTCAAATGCGTCAAACGCTTCGCGCTTGTATTCCACCAAAGGATTGCGTTGCGCAAAAGCCCTCAGACCAATGCCCGCTCGCAGCTCGTCCAGCGCCGTCAGGTGTGTGACCCATCGATTGTCGATGGCTCGCAGCATCACGATGCGCTCCAGTTGGCGCATTCGCTCTGGGCCCATGCTCTGCTCATGTGCTTCGTAGCTCGCCTGGGCCAAACTCAACACTTGCTCGCTTATTCGCTCAGCGCCGAGACCAGCCCAACTGGACGCCCCATGACCTGCTGGCAGATGAATCATTCGGTCAACCACGCCATGCAGCGTTGCCAGGTCCCAGTCCTCCTCATCCTCGGTACCAGTGTGCATCTCGACGATCGACCGCAACTGATCCTCAAGTACTGTCAGCACCACGGGCTTCAGGCTCGTCTCTGAGAGGACAAGCCTCCGTTGATCATAGATGACCCGGCGCTGTTGGTTCACCACATCGTCGTACTCGAGAAGGTGTTTGCGCAGATCAAAGTTGTGGCCTTCAACACGTATCTGCGCGTTTTCGATCGACTTGCTCACCAAGTTGTGCTCAATGGGTACGTCCTCATCCACCCCGAGACGGTCCATGACCCGAGCAACCGAGGCCCCACCAAAGCGCAGCATCAGGTCGTCCTCGAGCGATACATAGAAGCGCGACGAGCCTGGATCCCCCTGACGGCCCGAACGTCCACGTAGTTGGTTATCGATGCGCCGCGCCTCGTATCGCTCGGTGCCCAACACATGCAGACCCCCAGCCTGCAGGACGGTCACTCGATCGGCAGCGCACGTCTCTCTGGCTCTCTCAAAGGCCATCTGCCATGTGTCCGGGTCCAAGCTCAGTAGATCGTAACCTTTGCGCCGAAGCTCGTCCCGAGCCGAGCCCTCAGGGTTCCCACCCAAGAGAATGTCCACACCACGCCCTGCCATGTTCGTGGCGATGGTTACCGCGCCGGGACGGCCGGCCTGAGCAATGACCTGGGCCTCCTTCTCGTGCTGCTTTGCGTTCAAGACCTGGTGAGGGATGTCCAGACGTCGGAGCCACTCAGAAAGCATCTCCGAGGTTTCGATAGCCAACGTCCCAAGCAACACCGGTTGGCCGGCCTGGTGTCGATCCTTGATCTCGTTGATGACCGCTCGATACTTGGCATCGGACGTCTTGTGCACTACGTCAGGGTGATCCACGCGAATCATCGGCTCTTGGGTAGGTATGACCGCCACATCGAGATCATATATCTGGGCAAACTCCTCGGCTTCCGTCGCAGCGGTCCCGGTCATGCCGGCCAGTCTGCGGTACATCCGGAAGTAGTTCTGGAAAGTGATCGTGGCCAGGGTAAGGCTCTCCCGGCGCACACGAACATTCTCCTTGGCCTCGATGGCCTGGTGCAGACCTTCCGAGTATCGCCGCCCATACATGAGGCGTCCGGTGAACTCGTCAACGATGATAGCCTGCCCGTCGGTTACGATATAGTCGCGATCCTTCCTGAACAAGGCACGCGCCTTCAGGGCGTTGTCCAGGTAAGGAGTCAATTCAAAGTGCTCCGGTGCATAGAGATTGTCTACACCCAACTCCCGCTCGACTCTGGCGATGCCCTCCTCGGTGATGCTGACGATGCGCTGCTTTTCGTCCACCACATAGTCGGTGCTGGGGCGAAGACTTGAAGCTATGCGGGCAAAGCGTTGATACTCACTCGTTGACTCTTCCGCCTCGCCGGAGATGATGAGGGGGGTGCGGGCCTCGTCGATCAGGATGTTGTCCACCTCGTCAACGATGGCATAGTGCAGCTCACGCTGGACGCACTGACTCAGGTCCAGGACCATGTTGTCGCGCAGGTAGTCAAAGCCGAACTCGTTGTTTGTGCCATATGTGACATCTGCGGCATATGCTTCCTGGCGGGAGCAGGGGGAGAGATGCTGATACCGATCGTCGGCCGCCGCATAGCTGGGGTCAAACAGGAAGGAGCTCATGGTTGGATCCTGGCCCATCGACTGCACCACGCCCACACTCAGGCCCAAAAGGTGATAGACCGGGCCCATCCACTGGGCACCCACCTTGGAGAGATAGTCATTGGGGGTTACCAGGTGGCCACCGCGCCCCGAAAGGGCGTTCAAGTAGAGTGGGAGAGTGGCGACGAGGGTCTTGCCCTCGCCGGTCTTCATCTCGGCGATCCTCCCCTGATGAAGGACGATACCACCCAGGAGCTGTACATCGAAGTGGCGCAGCCCTATGGTACGCACACTTGCCTCTCGGACGGCCGCAAACGCTCTCGGCAGAATCTCTGCCAGGATTCTGCGCTCCTCTTCGCCAAGTATGTTCTGGGCCTGCTGTATCTCCTGCTCCAGGGCGCGTCGTTCGTCAGCATCCTGCTCGCGGTCAAGCTCATCTTGCAGGTGCTTCAGTCTTGCCCCACCCTCCTCGGTGTCCCCTCGCAAGCGATCCTGAAAGCTTCGTGTGAGTTGCCTCAGCTCCGCGTCAGCAAGGCCCTGCATCTCGCTTTCGAGCGCGTTGATCTCATCCACGATCGGCTGCAGGCGCTGTAGCTCGCGCTTGTTGGCATCACCCACTATGGCTTTGACTATTCTCTTCAGCATGCAAAAAGCCCTCGCCAAGGATGCAACGGCAGGGATACTATCCCCTGTCGATAGGCAATACGGGGCAGAGCGGCTCACACAAGGACTTGATCAGCCCGACGGGAGACGATCGCCGGCATGGCAACCACACGCCTGCCCGCTCGCCCTAGAACAGGGGCTCATACTGCCTGAGCGTCGCCCCGACCGACAAACCCCGGTGGACCGCGTCGATGACGCTGGCCAGCCAGGGCCCCAGGTGAATGATCTTCATGTTGGGCAATCTCCGCTCCTGGGGGATAGGCTGGGTGTTGGTGCACACGATCTCCTCAAAGTCTGCTCCGGCAAGCCGCTCAGCCGCGCCATCTGAGAAGGTTGCATGAACGAAGCAGGCGTAGAGCCTTTGGGCGCCAGCCGCACGAAGCATGCGGGCGCCATCCACTATGGTTCCACCGGTGAGTACCTCATCGTCAACGATCAGAATGTTCTTGTCTCTGACATCTCCTATGATGGTCAGACTCTCAGACTGCGTTTCCTGGCGCCGTTTCTCCACGAACGCCACCGGCACCTGTAGAGTTTCGGCGATGTTTCGCGCCTTCTTGGCAAAGCCCAGGTCTGCGGCGACAACCACCAGGTCGGGAACCTGCTTCCTGACAAAGTACTCGCTCAGCAGGGGCAGAGCCGACAGCTCGTCAACTGGTATGTCAAAGAAGCCCTGGATCTGCCCTGCGTGCAGGTCAACGGTCATGAACCGGTCGGCGCCCGCCGTGGCGATCATGTCGGCGATCAGCTTCGCGGTGATGGGCACCCGGGGCATGTCCTTCTTGTCGCTGCGAGCGTAGGCGAGAAAGGGCACCACAGCCGTGACCCGACCCGCCGACGCGCGAAACACCGTATCGATCATGATGAGCAGTTCCATCACGTTGTAGTTCACCGGCGTGCAGGTTGGCTGGATAATGAAGACGTCCTTAGCGCGGACGCTTTGCAGGAGCTGGATAAAGATGTTCTCGTTGGGAAAGACCCTGATGCTTACATCGTGCAACGGCACCTTCAACGCCTCGCTCACCTCCCGGGCAAGCTCCGGGTACCCGCTGCCAGCGATGAGAGCCAATTCGCCATAGATCTTGACGCCGCGTTCCATTGCCTATCTCGCCTCCTGTCGAGTAAGGACGATACGGCTTCAGACAAGCCGGGCTGGTCGCACCCGCCTCCCCCGGAGACAGTGGGGACCGCCGTTGGGAGGGAATGCGATCAAGGTGCTAGGGATCCCGGCTGCGACCGCATCGCCGTATGTGCCATCGGCGAAAGCCAAACGCGACCTCGGGGGTCGCGCTCGGCCTTGGTGTCTACAGAGTACGCGTCAGCAAGTCGGTTGAACTCCACCTAGGCAAGCAGAGCCAACACCACGCCGCCGGCCACCACCGAAGCTATCTGACCAGAAGTGTTGGAGGCCATGGCATGCATCAGCAGGAAATTGCCATAGTCCTCATCGTGGCCGATCTTTTGCACCACCCGCGCAGACATCGGGAAGGCCGAGATACCACAACCGCCCAAGAGGGGGTTGACCTTGCCACCAGAGAGTAGACTCATCAGCTTGCCAAAGAGCACGCCAGCGGCAGTATCCAAAACGAACGCCACCAGCCCCATGACGATGATGAGAATGGTCTGCCACCGGAGGAACCTGTCAGCGACCATTGTCGAGCCGATAGTGATGCCCAGGAAGGTGGTCACGATATTGGCGATCTCGTTCTGAGCGGCCTGGTTGATGCGCTCCACGACCCCGGCCTCACGCACTAGGTTGCCGAACATGAGCATGCCGATCAGGGCAGCGGCCTTGGGCGCAATGAGAGAGCAGCAAAGGGTGACCACGATGGGGAAGAGGATTCGTGTGGCTCTGGAGACGGGCCGTAACGTGTAAGGCATCCGGATCAGCCGCTCTTTGCGCGTGGTCAACAACTTCATCACCGGTGGCTGGATGATGGGAACCAGCGACATGTAGGAATAGGCAGCCACCGTGATGGGACCAACCAGATCTGGGGCCAGGACAGAGGCAACAAAGATGGAAGTGGGGCCATCGGCCGCACCGATGATGCCGATCGACGCCGCCTGATTGATGTCGAACTTGAGCAGAGTGGCGATGAGCAAGGTGCCGAATATCCCGAATTGGGCGGCCGCTCCCAAGAGCACGTACTTGGGGTTCTCTAGCAAAGGGCCAAAATCGGTCATGGCCCCGATTCCGACAAAGACCAGGCTGGGGAACAGCTCGTTCTCAATGCCGGCGTCATAGAGAACCTTTAGCAGCCCCCCTTCCTCGAGCATCCCTGTCCCCGGGATATTCGCCAGGATGCATCCCACGCCGATGGGCAACAGCAGGAGCGGCTCATACTCGCGCTTGATCGCCAGCCAGATCAAGATGCCACCCACGCCCATCATCACCAGACGCTGCCAGGTCAGCCCAGAGAAGCCTATCAGAAGACGCTCAAGGGCCAAGGGTTCCATAGTTGGTAGTATCCTCCCGCCTAGTGCTTGCCTGCACAAATGCCCGGCATTTGACCGGTTCAGTGTTTACCCTGATCTGGTGCAAACCCATATGGTACGTTCTTTCTCGGAACTGAACAAGGATCTTGCGTCACGGGACTGTTCGGACCAGCACAGACTTGTGCAAGCAAGTACTAGCCTACGGTCACCAGCGGATCGTCGTAGGCCACGGTGTCGCCGACCTTCGCATGTATGCTCTTGACCGCACCCGAGACGGTCGAGCTGATGGGCATCTCCATCTTCATGGCCTCCAGCGTACAGACAACATCTCCCTCCGAGACGGGATCGCCCACTGCGACCACGATAGAGAGAACCTTGCCCGGCATAGGGGCTCTGACCATCTGCCCCTCGCCGCTGACCGGTGCTGTAGCCACGGCCTCCAAGGCTGGCCTGGACTTGACAGCCGGTTCCGGCGTTGCAGGTGCCACAGTCAGACCAGGGGCCTCCCTGAATTCCACTGTCTTGGGCTCGCCGTTGACGATCACCCGAACTGGCGAACTGGAGACATCTCCGACCTCTACAACGAATTCCTTGCCGTTGACAGCTATCTGGTATCTACCCACCACCGCCTCCACTATTGCATGGCCCTGAGTCGGCCATGGCCGCGCCAGGCCCCCGTTCCAGGCTCTATCGAAGCAACCATCACCACTTCGCCAACAACTTCCTCGTCGTAGTCGCCTCCCTCCTGCTCCTGCTGCTTTTGCAGGGCAATCGCCACCGCAATGGCCGCCACCTCATCAGCAGAGGTCGGCACCGCCTCCTCAGTCGCACCAGCGGCGTCAACCAGCGGAGCTGCCCATTCTGCCGATCTGTCCCTGAGGATGCGATTCAGCAGGTAGATCGCCAGCATGATCACGACCAGAGTGAGGAAAACCAGTCCCATACCCAGGCCCGTCACCTCTAGCCCCCGCCTAAAGTTCTCAAGAACCATCAACTGCCCCCTCTACGTACTGTGCCGGGCACGCCGCAAGGGCTCAGCGCCCACCGCGAACCCGGTAGGTGAGCTTCCACAGCGAATGGCTCGGCTGGGGACGCGCTGGCCGCCCAGGCACCGGCGCAATCGCAGTTCTAGTCGGCCTGGCTGGGGCTGCCTCCTCGGATTTCTCCACAGGGAAGACTCGAGGCTCCTCGATTGGCCGGATCTTGCCCTCCCGCCGCAGTTGCAGGAACTCGCGGGCCGGCCCAGGGAAGAGCGCATAGGAGAGCACGTCCTCCTCGGTCTCTGCAAGGTCGCCGATCTCTTCCTTGGCCCTTTCGAAACCTGGCTCGAGCAGGTCGGCAGGCCGACAGGTGATCGGCTCCTCATCGCCGATGGCCTTGGCCATCAGCTCGGGGTTGATTGGCGCGGGCGGACGGCCATACAAACCACGGCAATAGTCCTTGACTTCCTGGGGGATCATCTTGTAGCGCTCTCCCATGAGCACGTTGAGCACAGCCTGGGTGCCCACGATCTGGCTGGTGGGCGTAACCAGCGGCGGATAGCCCATGTCCTCGCGCGTACGAGGCAATTCGGCCAGCACCTCTTCCCAGCGATTCTCGGCGCCCTGCTGACGTAGCTGGCTCACCAGATTGGATATCATGCCGCCGGGGATCTGATACAGGAGCACCCGGATATCGGGAGTCTCGAGGCCGCTCTCGAACCCGGGAAGATGTTCGGCCCTGATCCTCCCAAAGTACTCTGCAATCTCGCTGAGCAAAGTCAGGTCCAGGCCCGTATCTCGCTCGGTGCCCTGGAAAGTGGCCACGATGGATTCGGTTGGGGGCTGAGCCGTCCCCCCTCCTATCGCCGAGATGGCCGTGTCTACGACATCCACACCGGCATCAGCAGCCTTGGCCAGTGCGGCCATGCCAAAGCCGCTGGTATTGTGGGTGTGGAACTGTATGGGCACCCCCACTTCTTCCTTGAGGCGCTTGACCAGCTCATAGGCCACATAGGGCGTGCAAAGGGCGGCCATGTCCTTGACACAGATGGAATCGGCCCCCATGTCTTCGAGTTCCTTGGCCATAGATACGAACGAGTCGACATCGTGCACCGGGCTGAGCGTGTAGCAGATCGAGGCCTGCACGTGGCCGCCACTCTCCTTGACACATTTCATGGCCCAGGCCATGTTGCGGGTATCGTTGAGCGCATCGAATATGCGAAAGATGTCGATCCCATTGCTGACCGCGTGCTGGACGAACTTCTCCACGATGTCGTCGGGGTAGTGACGGTAGCCCAGGATGTTCTGGCCCCGCAGCAGCATCTGGAAACCCGTGGTGGGGATGACCCTTCTCAGCACACGTATGCGCTCCCAGGGGTTTTCCTTGAGAAAACGCATGGCCGAGTCGAAGGTGGCCCCGCCCCACATCTCCAACGAGTGATAGCCCACGGCTTCGAGCTTATCGGCGATGGGCAGCATGCTCCCCGTCGACATGCGGGTGGCCAGCAGAGACTGATGGGCGTCTCTGAGAATAGTATCGGTGACCTTTAGCGGGTTAGAACTCATCTCGATCCTCGCAATCGGTTCATAGGGGAAGATTGCCGTGCTTCTTGGGCGGATTCGTGTCGCGCTTGTTCTGCAGCATCTGTAGGGCGTTGATGAGCACGGCCCTGGTCTGGCTCGGCTCGATAACGTCGTCCACGTAGCCGTACGACGCAGCCAGGTAGGGGTTGGCGAACTTCTCGCGATAGTCGGCTATGAGCTGGCGGCGCAGCTCCTCTGGATCCTCCGCGTCGGCCAACTCCCTGCGATAGATGATGCCAACTGCACCTTCTGGACCCATGACCGCGATCTCTGCCGTGGGCCAGGCTACGCTAAAGTCACCACGCAGGCTCTTGGAGCTCATGACGATGTACGCGCCCCCGTAGGCCTTGCGGGTGATCACGGTGAGCTTGGGCACCGACGCCTCGCAATAGGCGAATATCAGCTTGGCACCATTGCGAATGATGCCACCATGCTCTTGGGCCACGCCAGGCATGAAGCCGGGAACATCCACGAAAGTCACGATAGGGATATTGAACGCGTCCAAGAAGCGGACAAAACGCGCGCCCTTGATGGAGGCATTGATGTCAAGCACCCCGGCCAGCACGGCCGGCTGGTTGGCCACGATGCCTACCACAGCCCCATCAAGGCGGGCGAACCCGATGACCATGTTTCGCGCAAAGTGCTCTTGCACCTCAAAAAAGCTGCTCTGATCCATCACCCGCGCGATCACTTCCTTCATATCGTAAGGGATGTTGGCACTATCAGGAACGACCCAGTCCAGGGCCTCATCCGCCCGGGCGGGATCATCGGCTGGGACTACTGCAGGAGCATCCTCCAAATTGTTCTGGGGCAAATAGCTCATCAACTTGCGGACCGCCGCCAGACAAGCGTCCTCGTCATCGGTCGCAAAGTGGGCCACGCCACTGAGGCTGTTGTGCGTCATCGCCCCGCCCAACTCCTCAAAGGAGACGTCCTCGTGGGTGACGGCTCTGATCACCTGGGGACCGGTGATGAACATATGGCTGGTCTCTTTGACCATGAAAGTAAAGTCGGTCAAAGCAGGTGAATAGACCGCTCCCCCAGCACAGGGTCCCATGATAACCGATATCTGAGGCACCACGCCCGAGGCGAGCGTATTCCTGAGAAAGATGTCGCCATAGCCGGCCAAAGCCAGGATGCCCTCCTGAATACGCGCACCTCCGGAATCATTGATGCCGATCACCGGCGCTCCGTTCTTGAGGGCCAAGTCTTGCACCTTGGTGATCTTGGCCGCGTGCGCTTGTCCCAGAGAACCTCCCATCACGGTAAAGTCCTGAGCATACACGTAGACCAGCCGGCCCTCGATCGTCCCATAGCCGGTGACCACGCCATCACCCGGTGTCACCCGTCGTTCAAGGCCGAAATCGTGCACGTGGTGGGTCACCAGCGCATCAAGTTCCTGGAAGCTGCCCTCGTCGAGAAGTTTGGCCAGCCGCTCACGTGCCGTCATTTTGCCCTTGCTGTGTTGGCGCTCCACTGCACGGGCACCGCCGCCGAGCTTGGCCTCCCGCTTCCGGCGACGCAAGCTTTGGACGCTGCTATCGTGAGCCATTGCACCTCCTCAAGTCGCGTGGATGCAATCATCCACAGGGTTCCCCTACCTCGAGTTGCACCCCGGCCTCGTCAAGCATGTCTCGCGCCAGTTCGTCGGGATACGTATTGGCACAGACCACCCGCCCAATGCCAGAGTTTATGATCATCTTGGCGCAGGTTATGCACGGTTGATGGGTGACGTAGATGGTGCCGCCCTGCACGGATACTCCGTGCAGAGCAGCCTGGATGATGGCGTTTTGCTCTGCGTGCAGACCCCGGCATATCTCCTGTCGCTCGCCCGATGGGATGTGCAGCTTGTCTCGGAGACAGCCCACCACATCGCAGTGTCGGAGACCACGGGGAGCCCCATTGTATCCCGTGGATAGAATGCGCTTGTCTCTCACGATCAGCGCACCCACCTGGCGACGCAGGCAGGTGGACCGTGTGGCCACCTGACGGGCAATATCCATGAAATACTCATCCCACGACGGCCTCATCTCTTGAGCACCAGTTCCTCAAAGGCTGTGGCCGTCACCGGCATCACCTCCCGATAGATGCCCAGGACCGCCTTTGCGTACTGGCGATGTTCCCACTGGGCTGAGGGATCGAGACGCTTCTGCAGCCAGTTCATGAGCGACCAGGCGTTCACCGTCCAGATGAACTCGGTGTAGACGGCAGTCCCCAGTACACCACGGGCCTGCTCCCGCTTCCAGCCGGAAGCGAGAAGCTGCTCATAGAGATCGAATGAGGCCTCCATGTGGCAGACATAGGCTTCCGTGTTCGACAGCCCTTGCGGAACATAATACTCGCGATCGGCGATGCAATAGCGCAACGACTTCTCGTTGAAGGTGCAAATGCGGTGGCGCATCCACTGGCGGGCTACGAAAAGCGGACACTTGACGAAAAACCGAAAGACAGCATGCTCGAAAACGGTATTATGCTTGGGTTCACTGGACATGAGTCGGCGGATCAAGCGCACATCGGCCTCAGGACCGCGCGCCGTGGACTGGTAGCAGATGCGAGCGCCGCGAATGACCGCTGCATCGCCGCCCATCTGCTCCTCAAGTTGCACCCATCCCTTGTCCAGAACCGATTGTCTCACGACGGCCAATCCCTCTACAACTCAAACACCCATTGGGACATTGGGATGCTAGGTAGAGCGAGCGACCCCCAAAAAGAGACCTCACTCTGCCCCATCATACCATGCTTCCCAGCGCCTGCCAACACCGTTGGCCTCGATCAGGTGGGGAGCGCGAAGGCCAACGCCGTAGATTGTAGCAGAAATCACAATCTGTGGCTAGTTCGGCTCGCGAGACACCGGCCCACCAGGTCGCCGGCCCTCGAAGCACGGCACGAGTCTTTGGTAGCACATGTCCAAACGTTCGATAATCACCCGGGTGTCAGCAAGCACGGGCATAAAGTTGGTGTCCCCGGTCCAGCGCGGCACGACGTGCATGTGAATGTGATCCCTGATGCCGGCGCCGGCGGAGGTACCCAGGTTCATGCCCAGGTTAAAGCCATCGGGCCGCATCTGGTCCTGCAGCACCTCCAGGCACATGTTCAACACGCCCATCATCTCGGTCAAGGCCTCTGGCGATAGCTTAGTGGGGGTGTCCACATGTTGGTAGGGAGCGACCATGAGGTGGCCGTTGTTGTACGGATAGCGGTTCATCATGACAAAGCAATGGTCGCCGCGAAACAGGATCAGGTTCTCTGAATCGCTCCTCTCGATGGCTTTGTCGCAAAAGATGCAGCCCTCCGGCTTTTCGCCCATAACATACTCCATACGCCACGGCGACCAGAGCCTTTTCATCATCGAGACTCCTGTCCCTTGCTCCAGATGAGACGGCAACGGTGAATGCTGTACTGAGTAACGGTCAAACCCAGCTCGTCGATGATCTCTTCTGGGCGGCCAGAGCCACCCATCCCACAAGCCAAGTCCATATGGAGTTCGTGCCAATGGCCATGAGAGGAGGTATGCCGGATGTCATTGATCAGCCGGCGCAGGTCATAGTCCACCGCGCGGCGCTTCTTGGTGCGCGCCCGCACGATGAAAGCCCGTCCCAAAAGATGGTTCAGGGCAGCCCGCACTTGCTCCTCTCCCTCCCCCGCGCAGATGCGAACCCGATAATGCGCCGCACGCATCGTGGATTGGAGCGCCGGCCCTCTCAGTGGAACCTCCAGAACCTGGGCGATGGTCAGCCCTGCCGGGGACTGCCGTACCACGGCCCGGGCAAACAGCAACGGGGCCATGCGCTCGGCCAGGAAAACATCGAGCGGTTCACACTCGCTGCTGTAGCCAACCGGCAAAGGCGAGCCGAACTGCAACCGTTGGTGTGGGTTGTACCCCTGGCTGTAGGCCACGGGCACAGCGGCTCGGCGCAGCAGGCGCTCCCAGAGACCCAACATATCCAGCAGGGAAGCATAGCAGAGAGCTGCGTCTACGCCATATGTCACTCGCAGCCTCTGTACCACACGGCTTCGCATGGCTATGGACACCCCCACTCACCATCAGCCACACGAGCCCGCTCCTGGGCAAAGGCCCTCAGAATCCCACAGCCACGACAATCGTCGCGACAATCGGGAGACGGGACGCCCGCCAAGGCCCGCTGATACTCTTCCCAGAGGAACTGGCGGGTGATGCCCGCGTCGATGTGATCCCAGGGCAATACCTCTTCCTGCCCCCGCTCCCGGGCAGTGAAAAAGCTCGGGGCGATGCCCTCTTCCTGGAAGGCCTGTTGCCACAAGTCGGGCCGGAAATGCTCGTTCCAGGCATCGAATCTCGCTCCCGCTTGCCAGGCACGGCGTATAGCCGGCCCGAGACGACGATCGCCACGGGCCAGGACGGCCTCTAGCCAGGTGCTGTCCCAGTCCGACCAGCTCAAGTGGATCCCCCGGCCACGCACACCGCGTCGCAAGAGAGCCTGCCTGTGCTCGATCGTCGCCCGCGACGCCAGTGGAACCCACTGGAAAGGAGTGTGCGGCTTGGGCACGAAAGTGGCCACACTGACATTGAGTCGAACCCCTCGGCCGCGAATGGCCCGTCCCTGAGCGCGAATCTCGCGGATCAATCGCGCGATCTCTGCAACATCCTCATCGGTTTCGGTCGGCAGTCCGATCATGAAATAGAGCTTGATTCGATTCCACCCGGCGTCAAAGGCGGCCCCCGTCGCCTGCAGCAGGTCGTCTTCGCTGGTCCCCTTATTGATCGCGTCGCGCAGTCGCTGACTACCTGCCTCGGGCGCAAAGGTAAGGCCCGTCCTGCGCGTCGTCTGGATCATCTGGGCCAGGCCCACCGAGAACGAGTCGGTGCGCAGTGAGGGCAGAGACACCGACACTCCATCGGGACCGTGCCGCGTCGTGACCTGCGAGACGATCTCGGTGATGCCGCTATGATCGCTGCTGCTCAGGGAGACCAGCCCCACCTCAGAATAGCCTGTGGATGCGATCAACTCGCCCACAGCCTGAACCGTCTCCGCAACGGGGCGCTCGCGGACCGGGCGATAGATCATGCCTGCCTGGCAAAACCGACATCCCCTGGTGCATCCCCTCTGTATCTCGACCATGCCGCGATCGTGAACGACCCGCGTGGTGGGGACGACAGGTTTCGTCGGTGGGGGAAGGAGCCTGGGCACGATCCGCTTGCGCACCCGCCCCGGCACCTCTCCGATCAAGGGTTCGAGGACCGAAAGGGTGCCGTCATCATTGTAGAGGGTGCGATACAGGCTCGGAACGTAGACGCCGGGAATGCGCGCCAGATGAAGTAGCAGGTCTCGTCGGGATCGCGCCGTCCTCGACCTGGAACCGGCTCTGCAATCGCGGACGCACTCTAGTAGTTCGACCAGCACCTCCTCTCCCTCGCCGATGACAAAGAGATCGAAAAAGTCCGCCATTGGCTCAGGGTTGTATGCGCAGCTTCCGCCAGCGATGACCAGAGGCATCTGGGGCCCTCGTTCGTGGGCCAGCACCGGGATACCGCCCAGGTCCAGCATGTTGAGCACATTGCTGTAGTTGAGCTCGTGTTGCAGGCTGAAACCGACCACATCGAATTCCCTCAACGCATGTCGGGTCTCCAGCGAGAACAGGGGGATACCAGCGGCTCTCATGGCCTCTTCCATGTCAACCCAGGGGGCGTAGACCCGCTCTGCGACGAGGTCCTTGCGCTGGTTGACCAGCTCGTACAGGATCATCAGGCCCAGGTTCGACATCCCGATCTCGTAGGCGTCGGGAAAGGCCAGAGCAAACGTGACCTGCGCGTCATCCCAGTCTTTGACGATGCTATTCCATTCCTGCCCCGCATAGCGAGCCGGCTTCGACACGCGAGCCAGCAAGCGCTGCAGAGACGTCACAGATACTTGCACTCTAGTCTCCTGCACAACTGTCAAACTAGTATAGCCCGATTCAGCCCGGCAACAAAAAGGTGCGCCCTGGCCACGCAATCCGCGCTGCTGGCGCGGCCATCTAGCCGACGGAGAGCCTGCGATGCAGACGCCTCGACCACTTGACACCCCATACCCCGTCACCTAGACTGTGGGCAGCTTTCCACTTTGCCCACGGGAGAGACGAATGCAGATCACGAATATCACCTGCTATCCGGTGTGGGGCGGGCACCGCAACTTTCTCTTCGTGGTGGTGGACACCGACGAAGGACTGTATGGCGTGGGCGAGTCTGGTCTCACCGGGCGCGAGCTTGCGGTGATGGGGGCCATCGATCACTTCAGACCGCTACTCATCGGCCAAGACGCCAGGCGTATCGAGCACCTCTGGCAGCTTCTCTCGCGCGGCGGCTTTTTCCCGCACAGCAAGGTTCTTGGGAGCGCTATCGCCGCCATCGACATCGCCTTGTGGGACATCAAGGGCAAGTCGCTGGGCGTGCCGGTCTATGACCTCCTGGGAGGTCGGGTGCGCGACAAGGTGGCCTGCTACTGCCACCTGAGGCCCGGCCATGCGGGCGGCACTGACGAACTGGTGGCCGATGCCCAGAGGCGAGTATCGGAAGGTTGGAAGTTCTTGCGGTGGGGCCTTTCCTCGCAGGGCAGTCTGCTGGAGCCTGGTGTTGCGATACGCAGCGCCGTTGCCCAGTTCCGTGAACTCCGCGAGGCTTTGGGCGATGAGGTGGAGCTCTGTTTCGATGTGCACACGCGCCTCTCGCCTGCCCATGCGATTCAGTTCTGTCGCAAGGTGACCCCCCTCCGGCCCTTCTTCATAGAGGACCCCATTCGATCGGAGAGCCCGCAGGCTTTCCACAGGCTTCGCGAAAAGATCGACGTGCCACTCGCCGCCGGCGAGCAATTCGCCAGCAAATGGGACTTCCGCGAGCTGATCGACCACGACTTGATCGACTATGCCCGGATCGATCTCTGCATCGCGGGCGGTCTGACCGAGGGCAAAAAGATCGCCGGCTGGTGCGAGGGGCACTACATCGACATTGCCGTCCACAACCCTCTCGGCCCCGTGGCCACGGCCGCCTGCGCACACTTTAACCTGGCGATCCCCAACTTTGGGGTGCAGGAACAGCCCAGCATCCCGGGAACGACCCTGACTGATCTGGTCACCAATCAGCCCGTCTTTGAGGACGGCCACATCCTGGCTCCCACAGAGCCGGGACTGGGCATCGGCTTCGACCGCGAAGCTGCGGCTGCACATCCATTTCGAATGGCCGAGTTGCCCCACCTGCATCGTGAGGACGGTAGCTTCACCAACTGGTAGCCCCGTGGTGAGAGTGCTGCAAAAAGGGCTGGTGGTGTAAGGGCGGGGTGACCCCGCCCCTACAAAAAGCAGATAATTGGACTATAGCCTATATCACAGCATCGGCGTTGCAGCGACAAACGCACGTTATCCGAATCCTGCAACAGGCTCTGGCAGAGGAGAGGGGAAAAGTGACCTGGTTGCACTTTCTCTTGGCCGCTGTGGACATCTACTTGCTTGTCAGCCTCGGCCCCTGGATCGCTCTGCAGATCATCGAATGGCTGTTGCGGGGTCCCAGGCGTTCGGCTGAGGCCGCGTCTGCCCGGATGAGACGATTGCAGGAGGGGGTCGATGAACAGGCTCCAGTGTGGCCAGAGCAACCGCGCCCCGGGCGGTATCAAGAGCCGGACCGACTGGCCCAGGAGGGTCTGGCCAAGGTGCGAGCAATCATCGGTGAGGGATCCCGTCTGAGCCCGAGGTCGGCCAGCTACACGGCAACTGACTTTAAGCTGATCGACATCCTCTGTCTGCGCTCCTGGATGCCGTTCCTGAGGGCCATCAAAGCCTGCCGTGGGGCCAACACCCTGTCGCGTATGCTCGGCGAGGGAGACCAAGTGCTGGCCAGTCTGCGAGAGCAGCAGCGGATCGTCCACCGAATCCCCACGCGAGTGCGGGCCTCCTTGAACGAGACACGGGCGGAGACGAGGAGACTGACAGCCATCCTTGAAGCCGAGGAAGAGGCCGGCACCTTGGGATTGAAGGAGATCTCTCAGCGGCTGGGTATGGCCGCGTCGGAGATCGAGCAAGCCCTTGACGCCCTCTCCCAGGCCGACCAAGCCGAAATGCCCCTGGTGGTCCAAGAGGTCGATCAGTTGCTCAACATGGTCAGACCAACGATAGAGGAGATAAGGAACTACCTCGATCAAGCAGTGGACCAGCGTCGTCATGCACAGGACCTCATCACCCGCGTGGTGAGTAGCATAGCTCTGGCCCAGGAGCGGTGGGAGGGACTCAAGCTGCGAGGCGCGACAGAGCCCTTGCTGGAAAGACAGTTGTCTCAACTGCAGATCGACGCCTCCCGTTTGCCCAGAGTAGTGCAGCGGGGCACGCTCGACGCCTACCAGCATAGCCGGGAGGAAGCTGCACTCCTCCAGCCCCGGGTAGAGTCACTGATGGACTGGTTGGACGTCCTAGATCAGGTGATGGTGCGCAGCAAAGAAGCGGTTGCGGGAAATGTACAGGCACTGGCCCAGGCGCAAGCTGCGTGCGAAGAACTGATGCACCAGGACCCTTGGCTGGACTTTGACCAAAGCTACACTATGATCGAAAGATCCGCTCAGGCCTACCTGGAAGCCGAGCGTCTACGAGGCTTGGGCACCGCGCAGAGCTATGAGGCATCTATCTCTATTGCCGAGACCGCAAAACAGCACCTGGCCCAGGCTCAGGAAGCCATCCAGGCATTGCCAGAAGGAGCAGCACGGATACGCGGACTGCTGGAGGAGATGAGTTCCCAAGTCATTGCCGATCTGCGCAACCGCATAGATCGCCTGCGCGATGGACTGCAGATCTACGCTCGCCACTGGGAGGCAGGGCTGGCGGACGAAGTGGCTCAGGCGGTAGACAATCTGGACCAGGCGGAGGCGGACCTGGAGAGGATTCCGGCAGACGTGCGTCTGCAACGCCGCCTTCGACAATCGGAGGTTGGCACACTCCTGGAGATTCTCTCCCATGCGGACGCCTGCGCGGAGGCGGCCGAGAATCTCGCGGCTGGGCTGGACAACGAGCGTCGGCGTATTGAGACTCTGCGTGACGACCTGGAGCGTGCCCTGGCCGAGATCTCCTCGCAAACCATACCTGAGATAAGAGAGCAAACGAAGCACATGCTCCCCGAACTGCAGGAGAGATTCCAGACACTGGAACGATCTTTCCGAAACCAGGTTGCCAGGCTGACCGACCCGGGTCAAGTGAACTATGATGAGGCGACAAGCGAATGGTTGCCTCTCATGAGGAGGCAGCTAGAGGATCTCCTCGCCCAACATGAAAACAGCCTGAACCACTGCCGCGCCGCCCTGAAGGAGGCGTCGCGTGGCATCGAGCGCGCATGGGCACGCCTCAGCAAGCTGGATCCACACCAGTCCCCCGGCCCAGAGGAGGATATCGACCGGCTAGTTCTCGACTCGGAGGCCTGGCACGCAGAGGGTGAACAGGGAAGAGATGACCCTCTGACCCTGCGCGAGATCGTTGGGCGCCGGGCGACAGCTCTTGAGCAACGCATCGAAACCGCCCGGCTCCAGATCGTTGAGGGACGCCGCGAACTGGATGACCTCGACAAGGAATACCGCAAGTGCGCTCAACTCACTCGCAACCTTCGCAATAGGATACGAGATGTGCGCAATCAGAGCAACTGGCCACGGATCACCTGGTCCACAGATCAGGCCGAGCGCGCTTGGGAGCAGGCCATAGGGTTGGAGCGAGAGAGCCGGGCTGCACCTACTCTTGCCACGGCAGTCGATCAGATCCAGCGTGGGGTCAGTGCGGCAGTGAGGGCGGAGCAGTTGTATGCTCGCATAGAACGCCAGATGGACACCGCCCTACGTCGATTGGACGAGGAAAGACGCTCGTTGACTGCCGAGCTGGGACGGGCGAGACGCCAGGTGGATGAGCTGAGGCAGCGCGGCCTGTCGGCCGAGATGGCGGAAGCGGAAGAGCTCTGCGCGAGAGCAGAACAGACCCTCGAGATGGCCGAAGCCGCCACCAGCTTTGAGGATGCCCTGTGGCACCTGCGCGATGCATCCAGGACCCTGAACCCCACTTAGCCAGCATCGTCCTCTGGCCAGACAGGGGCGAACATCAGCCACTGGTCGGGGGCTTGACGGATCATCTCCTCCAGGATGGCCAGCACCCGTCGGCAGTTGTGACCGATGTCCTTGACCCGATCGCCGGTCCTTTCCATCTCCAACGGGGCAGAAAAGCGTACCCCATACTGCCCATCGGGCTCCTGCACACAGCAGGCCACCAACACCCGTGATCCTGTCTGCATGGCCAGGCGAACGTGCCCCACGGGCAGGCGTGCGGGTGCCCCAAAGAAGAGTATAGGTTCGTCATCCTCGGAAACGGGACGATCAACCCCGGTTAGCACGACCCCCCCGCGTCTTAGGCGGGTTAGGGCCATGCGCAGAGAACGGACGTCGATAGGCGTGACTACTATGCCCCGTCGTCGGCGAAGCCAATTAATCACCCGCGTGCCACTGCTGGGCCTGGTCAGGCTTAGGGCCTGCATCTCAATACCCCGCGCCGCGAGCCACTGAGCCGCCAGGTCAAAGTTGCTCATATGGGCACCCACTACCACTGTTCCACGCTCATCCAGTGTGGCCTGCCTGGCCAGTGCCCACTCCTTTGGATCCACCCTGACTTGGACACAACCGCTTCGATAGTCGTCTACAGTTGCCCGAAACATGTCCACGTAGGTGCAACCAGCATGATACAGAGCACTCTCGGCCAGCGCGTCGAGGTCTCCGTCACCGATTGCAGATCCCACAACGTGCGCCAGGTTGGCCCTGAGCGTCCGAAACATTTGGCTACGCCGCTGGGACATCCGCTTGGACACCTTGCGAGCCACCCAATACCCGAGACGCCTGGGAAGTATGCGCGCCAGGACTATGGCGAGCAGGACAAAGGGGGGACTCCCAGGATCAGTCTGGTACCTCATCAGCCCTCCCGGATGAGTGCTGGTCCGACTCCCTATGCCTGTCTGGCAGGGGTATGGCCTCGACGATGACCGGCGCCCCCCGCACCAGGCAGAACGAAACCGCGATCCAACTGGTGACGATAAAGATCGAGGAACTCAATCTGGCCACATCGGGACTGACCGTGCCCTGCGCCGCGTACGCCTCCAGGGAATGGGTGAGTGCCAGCCCGGCAAAGGAGACCAACTTGCTGACCGCATATCCTGTACGCATGGCGGGGCTTCCTACGAGGAACTTGCCCAGCCTGGTACGCATGGCATTGAAGGGTGCCGTACCAGCGCCCACGTGCACGCTCCGCAGCGAGTCAACCACGGTGCTCCGCAGGACATATATGATGGGTATGGCCACGGCAATCAGGCCCAAATGAGCGTAGCATACCCACAGCACCAGCTCCACGGCACGGTCAGCCATGATGTCCAGCACGCTTCCCATCAAGGAGTCCTCCTTTCGGGCGCGTGCTACCATGCCGTCGATGCTGTCCATCCCAATGAGCAGAACTATCAGAAAGGCGGCGACCAATCGAGCCAGTGGGTTTGCTGCGTAGAGCAAAAGAACAACGATGATCAGCAAAGGAAAGCGCAACACGGTGATCAGATTGGCCATCGAATCCCTTCTTTCTGCCGGGCGCACTGGTGCCCCCCTGCGGTGGGGCAATGGGCAATCGAGGCCCTCAGGTGGACTGGCTCAGCTTCATCCTTTCCGCTCGCGCCCGCGCCAGCTTGGCAGCGCGCTGGCCATGCCGGTCGCTCCTTTCAGAGAGTGGCTCCCAGACCACGTCGTGGCCTGCCATGGCGCGTACAAGTTCCAGCCAGATCTCCTTGTTCTTGACCGGCTTGCCGTCCTTTGCGTGCCAGTCGCGCCGCTCCCACTCGGCCAACCAGCGCGTCGCCCCCTCCAGCACATACTTGGAAGCCGTGTGCAAGGTCACCCTGGAAGGCTGCTCAAGCGCCTCCAGTCCCGCAACCACCGCCCTCAGCTCCATGACGTTGCTGGTGGCCAAGCGAGAGGCTCCAGAGACATCTCTGTCCGAGTCGTGAGCGTAAGCCAGGATGGCGGCATAGCCACCTGGCCCAGGTGCTCCCAGAGCACACGCCCGCGCAAAGATGTCCACACCCGGCAAGGAGCTATGCTCAACCGCTGATTCTCTCCCGCGGTCCCTCGGTACCTCGCGACCTGCAGATCGGGCCAGCAACCCTTGCCGGGCCTCTGTAGCCAGGTAGTCAGCTCGCTCATTGTGAGGATTGCCGCTGTGTCCCTTCACCCAATGCCAGTCGATTCGATGTCGCCCCAGCTCGCCTAGCAGGTCTTGCCAGAGATCGAGGTTCTTGACTGGACGCCCGTTGGCCCTGCGCCAACCCCGCCTCTGCCAGGCGGGCAACCACTCGGTGATCCCCCTATGCAGGTACTGTGAATCGGTATGCACCACCACTGCACAGGAGCGCTGCAATACGCGCAAGGCTTCAATGGCTGCCGTCAGCTCCATGCGGTTACTGGTCGTCCGCGAGGCAGCACCGCTTATCTCCCTGGTTTGGCTGCCACCAATGAGCACCGCGCCCCATCCTCCGGGGCCGGGATTGGGATCACACCCACCGTCCGTGTAGATGTACACCTGCGTGAGAGGCTGAGTCGTGGGCATGTTGTCTCCAAACGCATGGTTCTTCTGTCGAGCGGCCGGAAGGGGATCATTGAGCCATGATGCGGGCCAGTTCGAACAGCTCCAGGTTGAGTGGCTTTTGCCGGGCCACGATCTCGTCAAGTGGCGTGGTCACCAGGTGACTGCCTCGCAAGCCCACCAGGACGCCCTGTTCTCCCCGAAGGAGCGCCCGCACACCAGCCGCCCCCAGACGCGTCGCCAAAAGACGATCCGCGGCAGTTGGGTTGGCGCCCCGCTGCACGTGTCCCAGGATGGTGGCGCGGAGATGAAAGCCGATCGCATCCGGATCGCCCGAGAAGTAGGCGACCAGCTTGCTGGCATTGTTCTTGGCCCCCTCGGCCACAACGACCAAGGAATGGTTCTTGCCCCGATCATATGCGGCTCGCAGTTCGCGAGCCACCTCCTCGGGCGAGATCTCGTGCTCGGGAATGACCACTACCTCAGCCCCGCCGGCAATGGCAGCCATGAGAGCCACGTACCCACATTCCCTGCCCATCACCTCCACCAGGAACGCCCGGCGATGTGAGGCGGCAGTCACCTTCAGTCGGTCGATGGCTTCCAGGGCCACGTTGATGGCCGTATCGACGCCGATGGTCACGTCGGTGCCCTCCAGGTCGTTGTCAACCGTCGAGGGCACTCCCACCACAGGATAGCCCTTCTGCGACAGGGCGCAAGCCCCGGTCTGTGATCCATTGCCGCCAATGATCACGAGCCCCTCAATGCCCTGACCACTGAGATCGTCGAGGACCTTTCGCTGAGCCTCTGGGGTGCGAAACGCCTCACAGCGCGAGCTCCCCAAGAAGGTGCCCCCCAGATGCATGATGCCGCCCACGTCACGACGAGAAAGGTAGCAGAAATCGCCGGCGATCAGGCCCTGATAGCCATCGCGCACTCCGAACACTTCCAAGCCGCCTTCGACCCCCGTGCGCACCACTGCCCGAATGGCTGCATTCATGCCAGGGGCGTCGCCCCCGCTGGTCAATACCGCGATTCGCCTCATTCTCGCCACTTCCCGGTCTGCTGCGGCAGCACCAAGCCCTCCACCAGAGCGCACTCTCCACCACACTCGTGTTATGCCACAAGTGTCGCCCAGCGTCAACCGAGCGCGGGATTGGCCCACCGCGAACACCCAGATCAGCGACAAAGCGGGGGGACTAGAAAGCCCAATTCCGCTCTGCACGAGCAGGTTTCCAAGCCGCAGACAGGAGACCATCCAGAAACGAGTCTGTCATTCTGCCTGCACCTGTGGCGCAGGCACCCCGTAGTGCACGGGCGCAGGCACAGGTACCCCGTAGTTCAGGGGCACAGGTGAGGCGTAGGGCAGCGAAGACGAGGGACCTCTGTCTTGTGCGGTTGAGACTCCTCGCTTGTACCTCCGAAGTTCGGGGCACTTGCGCTCAGGGCGACAATGACGGGAGCTCGCACAAGGTTTCTCAATACCCTCAGATCGCCAGGACGATGAGGACGTCACGAATCGCCCCTGTCCTCGGCGTCTCTTCAAGGCACGCACGAGGACGCAACGGGGCCTTGATGCGCTGGTCTGTTGGCTAGCCCCAGTCTGAGAAGCTGACGAGCGGCTCACTCAGGATCTGCATCGGACCCGCTGTTCACACCTTGAGCGAACGACCCGCCTGGCAATGTGAAACCAGCGACAAAGAACCAAGACAGGACAGGAAGTCCAGCCAATCCGTCAGTAGCGCTATTGTAGGCCAATTGCCACTCTTTGGCACGTCATGGCGACGCGTATCACGACGTGACCCGAATGTGGCCAGAAGGCGCAGCTCGAGGGGCACTGGTGGTGTTGTGAGAATTGGATAGCAACGTATCCGCCGGCCTGGGGAAGCCAACCCGTCCGTATCGCTCCTTGCGTGCTTGGCGTTCGTGCCCACGTTGCCCAGGGTTCGGTTCTTCGGCGCCATCCCGAAAAGGAGGAACAAGATGCCGAGGTTTCTAGCGATTCACAATTTCGGATCGGGAGCTCGGGAGATGTTTGCTCAAGCCGGGCCTGCTATGTTGGCTGCGGCGAAGGAGGTATACCCCGAGGTCCTCTGGAATGGCGTCCACATCGAATGGGAAACGGGCAAGGCGGTCTGTATGTGGGATGCGCCAGATGCAGAGACCATCAAGGGCCTGTTTGAGCAACTGCAGGTTCCCTACGAGGACCTATTCCCGGTTGAGTGGATGTCCCCGCACGATATGGCTATGGCTCGTGGAGCCTAGAATCCAGAGCCAGCGCATCTGACCCCGGCGGAGGTGGTCGGCATCTGCTGATCGCCTCCGTTCTCGTGCCCAAAGCGCCCGTTCTGGTCCAAGAACATGACTAGGGCCGACCCGTCGGGACGGTTCACCAATCGCGCAATATCTGAACGTGGCAACCTTTGTCGGCCTATCACCATGGCAGGTTCTCAGTCAAAGATGAAAACGGTGCGAATGCTGTTCTCCACTCCCTGGTACAGGCGGTCAAAGACTGCCTGCCCATCCTCCAGACGTGCATGCTCGGTGATCAAAGGGTCAACGATGATTCGGCCCGACGCGACCAGAGTCACACAGTCGGGGAACTCGCCGCTCGAGGCGCAAGTGCCGCGCACGGCGATCTCACCAAAGACTATGCTCTGCAAACCGAGCTCCACTCGTGGGGTGACGTTGCCGATCAGAGTCAAGGACCCACCCTTTCGAGTGATCTCCAGCGCGGTGTCCACCGTCTCCTGAATCCCCACCGCCTCGACGACGGCATCGGCCCCCTCGGGGCCCGTCGCATCTCTCAGTCGCTCCAGCAGATCTGGTTGGTCGGCGCGGATGGCCACATCTGCGCCCAGTTGCCTGGCCAGATCGAGCCGCCAGGGAGACAGGTCAGTCACGATGACCCTTCCCGCCCCTTTGAGTCGAATGGCCTGGAGAGCGGTCAGCCCAATGGCACCGACCCCCACCACGACGACCGTGTCGTTCAGGCGCACGGGAGTGCGATTAGCAGCATGTACGCTGATGGAGACGGTCTCCACCAAGGCCGCCTGGGCAAACGAGAGTCTATCGGGCATGCGCACGGCGATCCAATAGGGCACCACCACATACTCGGCCATGGCCCCGTGCCGGCGATAGGTGCCCTCGGAAACGCCCACCACCTGACGGCTTTCGCACATATTGGGCCTGCCGCTCTGGCAGTAGGCACAACGACGACAGTATACGGTGGAATCGAAGCAGACACGATCGCCCGACTCAAAGGCCATAACGTTCGCGCCGACGGCTTCCACCACGCCAGATGCCTCATGTCCCATGATGATGGGTGGCTGTCTTCGCCCCGTTTTCCCAGTGTAACCCTTGATGTCCGAGCCACAGATGGCACACGCCTTCACCCGAACCAGCAGATCGTCGGGACCGTAGGTCGGGACATCCCACTCTTGTAGCTGCACTACGTACGGTGCTGTGTGAACAAGCGCTTTCATCTTGCCCCCCAAAGTCGATTCTTCCCAGCCATTATGGACAGCCTGGAGCCATTGTCAACGGAGCAGCGTCCGGGGAGTCGGCAGCTTGGTCGATTGCACGAGCAAGAGACATCTGCTAGACTGATCCCTGCGAGGCGCAGCGCTCTTCGGAACAACCGGGGTCAGGAAGCCCCGCACCAGCAGGGACGCCGTCCAAAGGAAGGCGACTGGTCATGCAGGAGAGAATCCACCCGTTGACTTTCGAGCCTGTGTTCCGAGACTATGTCTGGGGGGGACGCAGTCTGGCGACGCTCTTTGCGAGAAAGCTCCCTCCCGGTATCGTCGCTGAGAGCTGGGAGATCTCGGGGCACCCCAGCTCGCCCACTCGTGTGGACAATGGTGCCTGGCGGGGCACTCTGCTTCCCGACGTGCTGGCCGAGCTGGGTTCCGACCTGGTGGGCACCAACTCGGCTGATGTGGTCGCCTGGGAACGGTTCCCCTTGCTGGTCAAACTGCTTGATGCGAACCGCAACCTGTCACTGCAGGTGCACCCGGACGATGCCTATGCCTCTCAGCACCAAAGCGGGGACCCGGGCAAGACCGAGATGTGGTACATCTTGGATGCCCAGCCCGGCTCCCAACTGGTGTACGGTCTGGCCCAGGGCGTGACCCGCGAGAGCTTTCGCTCTGCCATCGCCAGCAACACCCTGGAAACACAACTGCATCGGGTGAGCATAGCCTCCGGCGACTGCATCTTTGTGCCACCAGGCACAGTCCATGCCTTGCTGGCCGGGGTGGTCGTAGCCGAGATACAGCAGACCTCGGATGCCACTTTTCGAGTGTACGACTGGGGACGCCTGGGCGCGGATGGCAGATCCCGCCCGCTACACATCGAGGAGGCACTGCAGGTCATAGACTTTGGCCAGCCACCCACCGGCAAGGTCGAGCCACAGATCGTCCAAGACAGTGACGGAGTGAAGAGAGCGCGACTGGCGGACTGCCGCCACTTTACCGTGGAGCGCGTCGATCTGGCCCCGGGCAGCGAGTTCCAGGGGCTCTGCGGCGGCTCCACCTTTGAGATCTGGGGCTGCATCAAGGGCTACAGTCAGATTCACTGGTCCGGTGAACCAGTGAGCCTGCGGGCGATTCGGTTCGCGCTCCTTCCCGCAGTTCTGGGCCATTATGCTCTGCAGGCAGGAGAGGCGAGCTCGCTGCTGCGCGCCTACGTCAGAAAGCCTGGCTGAAAACGGGAGGGCCGCGCCGACCCTCCATGACCCATCGCTCTATGGGCGAACGTTCGGCTGGAGCCTTCCCCCGCAGTGCGCAGCGATGAACCCGTAGGTGCGCGCAAAGATGCTCCCACGCTCTGAATCCACCGTCACCACGTGTCCGGAGTTGTGCAGTGTGACCAACTCCTTGTCCTGAGACCCCAGACCGTCAAAGGTGAACTTGGCGGACATGGGGTGGATCGACGTGTCAAGTGTGGAATGAAAGACGATGGCCGGCACGCGGACCTCTTTGAGCTCGGCACGCGCCACGCGCTGCAGCCTGACCAGTTCGCTGACCCCTCTTGTGGGCCACGTCTCATAGCTCCAACACCGCTTGACTGCATCAGGATCGGTCAGGTCGGTGTCCTCCTCGCTTTCCTTGGGCCATTGTTTCACGAAAGGCCCTAACAGCGGTAGCAGGGGCAGAAGCCTGTGGGCAACTTTGAGCGCGGGAGAATAGAGCGCGATGCCAGCCACGTCCGGATACCTCGCCGCCAGATGGATCACGAGCAACGTCCCCATGCTCAGCCCGGCGATGAACAGCACTTCGCACCTGGCACGCAGAGCCAAGAGCGCCTCTTCGGCGGCAGACGCCCAATCTTGCCAGCGGGTGCGGTTCAGGTCTTCGGGTACGCTTCCGTGCCCGGGCAACAGTGGCGCTGCAACGGAGATGCCTCGGTCGTGCAAGAACTCGCCGAGCAGCCGCATCTCTGGCGGTGATCCGGTGAAGCCATGTAGCAAGAGACAACCCACGGGGCCGCCTTCCATGGCGAACGCCCCAGGGTCCAGCTCCGGGTATCGCGCCATATCTCCCCCCCGTCATACGGGCCACCATGCCCACGTGGCCAGCCCGCCCACTTTGCACACCGGATGCCAGGATACGACAAACCAGATTGCATGACAAGCAGAGTCCCATTGACTGGCCCAGTACCCCCAGCTATAATGCCGAAGCACCCAAGCACGGCCAGGCACAGGCAACAGGAGGAGTCCGCGCATGACCAGGATCGCACGCTTTCGCACGCAGGAAGGAACTGTCCTCTATGGCGTGCTCAAGAACGACGACCTTTTGCAGCCCATCGACGGCAGCCCATTTGGCGGTTGGCAGGTCACCAGCGACGCGTTACCGGTCGCCCAGGTCAGGCTCTTGGCCCCAACAAGTCCACCCAACATCATCGCCGTTGGCCTCAACTACCGCTCCCATGCTGCCGAGACCGGCATGCCTGCCCCCCAATCTCCGGTCTTGTTCCTCAAGTCCACCACAGCACTCTGCGGCCCAGACGATGACATCGTTCTGCCCAGGCTTGCGCCGAGCGAGGTAGACTACGAATGCGAGCTAGCCATCGTCATGGGCAAGACGGCGAAGAACGTGGCAGTGGACGAGGCCCTCGACTACGCGTTGGGCTATACCTGCGGCAACGACGTCACCGCTCGAGATTGCCAACTGCGTCTTGATGCCCAGTGGGCACGGGGCAAGTCGTTCGACACTTTCGCGCCGTTGGGTCCGTGGATTGAGACCGACCTCGACCCAGACCAGGTCGATATCCGTACCCGATTGAATGGCAAGATCGTACAGGATTCCAACACCAGCGACCTGATCTTCTCCTGTCGTGAGCTAATCTCGTACGTCTCCCAGTGCATGACCCTGCTGCCAGGCACGGTCATCTTGACCGGCACTCCGGGTGGCGTTGGGTTCGCCCGCAGGCCCCAGGTCTTTCTCCGTCCAGGTGACGAGGTAGAGATCGAGATCGAGGGAATCGGGCGCTTGCGCAATAGAGTCGTATCCGAGCAGTAGAGTCTTGCCAGGCGCGCCTCGGAGTCAGGCTGATCCTTGGCTGCCCCGACGGCTTAGCACGGGCATATCTCGCGACGACGAACCAGACTTTCCAAAGGAGGATCACACAATGAACAGGCTACGTGCAGACTTTGTCAATCCTCCGCTCGCGTTCCGGGGGGCTCCTTTCTGGTCGTGGAACGACAGGCTGAGAGTTGAGGAGCTGTCTCGCCAGGTGCGCGACATGAAGGCCCACGGAATGGGGGGCTTTTTCATGCACTCGCGCGATGGTCTGGAGACGGTCTACATGGGCCCTGAATGGCTCGACTGCATCCGAGAGACAGTACGGGTGGCCAAGGAGGAGGGGATGGGCGCCTGGCTGTACGATGAAGACCGCTGGCCCTCGGGGGCAGCCGGAGGGCTGGTGCCAGCTCGTGGAGGTGATGCTTTCCGGGCCAAAGTGGTCACTGTCGAGGAGTGCCAGGCACCTCCTGAGGACACCGAACAAGTATTGGCCATCTTTGCCGCCGTTGTCCAGAATGGGTGCATCGTGTCGGCTCGACGGCTGACATTCGATGCGACAGCCGTCCGGCCAAGGGAGACGCTCCTGGTGTTTCGCCGCGAGGTATCTGGCCCCAGCGAGTGGTTCAACGACGACGCCTACGCCGACAACCTGAACCCCGACGCCGTGGCCGCTTTCATCGACATAACCTACGAGGCCTACCGAAAGGAGGTGGGAGAGGAGTTCGGCGGCGCGGTGCCTGGCATTTTCACCGACGAGCCAAACATCTCTGCTTCCACGGTGCGATCGGGGCTTCGTGCACTGCCCTGGACGGATGGACTGGACGCCCACTTCCGCCAGCGTCGTGGGTATGGCCTGCTGGATGTCTTGCCCTGGCTATTCTACGATGGCCAGCGAGCCGCCAAAGCGCGCCACGACTATTGGTACACCATCAGCCAGCGTTTCACGGAGGCATACAGCAAGCAGCTAGGCGAATGGTGCGAGACGCACGGGCTGGCTTTCACCGGCCACTACCTGCTGGAGAACGACATGGGCCACGGCATCATCCGGGGTGGCGCCATCATGCCCCACTATCGATACCAGCACGTGCCGGGGATCGACATGCTCACCGAGCAAGCCCACGAGTACCTCACCATCAAGCAGTGCACCAGCGTGGCCAACCAGTTCGGGCGCAAGAGAGTGCTCTCGGAGCTGTATGGATGCTCGAGCTGGGAACTCACCTTCGAGGGTCAGAAATGGTCGGGAGATTGGCAGTACGTGCTGGGAGTGAACCTGCGGTGCCAGCATCTGGCCCTGTATACCCTGCGCGGCTGCCGCAAGCGCGACTATCCCCCCGCCTTCAACTACAACACCACCTGGTGGAAGTACAACGGCGTGACAGAGGGCTACTTCGCCCGCGTCGGCCGGGTCATGACCGAGGGCGAGGCCGTACGCGACGTGCTTCTCCTGCACCCCGTGGCCACGGGCTGGGCGATGCTGGGTGAGGGCCAGAGTAGTCGTGAGGAGGTCGATGCCTACGGCGAGCGGCTAAACGAGTTTACCCGGGCTCTGCTTGCGACGCACTATGACTTTGACTTTGGCGATGAGCAGATCATGGCCACTGATGGTCGCGTCGAGGATGAGACCCTGTGGGTGGGCCAGGCAGCGTACAAGGCCCTGGTTATCCCTCCCGATACGCGCACACTACTGTCGTCCACGGTCGAATTGCTGGAACAGTTCCTCGAAGCGGGTGGCGCGGTGATCGCCGTGGAGCCAACCCCCACCATGATCGAGGCCGAGCCCAGCGAGCGCGTGCGAGATCTCCTGGCTGGCGAGGGCATCACCATCGTGCCGGGCAAGGCTGGCCTGCAGGCTGCGTTGGAGGCAGTGCTTCCTCGACGGGTCAGCCTTCGCAACGTCCAGGGCCAGGAGGCTGCACCGTTGCTCTACATGCAGCGCAGCTTTGGGGGCAGGTTCGCCTACTTTGTGGTCAACAACGACCGGCACAGCGGCTATGACATAGAGCTGTCCCTGGAGGGCAGCGGGCGCATCGAGGAGTGGAACCCTCTCACTGGCGAGATAGAGGGCGTGGCCGCCTCCGAGCAGGACGGCAGGCTCTGCTTCAGCGCCCACTTTGGCCCGGCAGGCTCTCGCCTCTACGTGGTGGATCCGCAGGGCAAGCCGGAGCCGTCCAGAGAGACCCGCAGACCGACGGCGATTCACCTCCTGCGCCCGCCAGTCAACGCCAGTTTCATCGGCCCAGCCTGTGCCTTTACCAGGACAGATCCCAACGTGCTGACCCTGGACATGTGCCAGCACCGCATGGGCGACGGGGAATGGTCCCAGACCATGGAGGTCTGGCGCGCCCAGAACGAGATCCGCACTGCTCTGGGCATGCGGCCCAACTACTACAACGGTCTGCCACAGCGTTACAAGTGGGTCCTGGAACCTCACGCCCGCGATGGCGCGCCCGTCGAGCTTCGCTTCACCTTTGCCGTGAGGGACGTACCCGCATCGCCGATCTACCTGCTGGTTGAGGGGGCGTCGCAGTTCACCATCACCCTCAACGGTCGGACGGTGTCGAATGAGACGGTGGGCTGGTACCTGGATCGGTCCTTCCACAAGGTGGCCTTGCCTCCGCTGCAAGAGGGCGCAAACGTGTTGGTGCTCGGCTGTGCCTACACCAACTATATGGAACTGGAGGACTGCTACCTGATGGGGGACTTTGGCGTCGGCATTGACCGGGCCATCATCGCCGAGCCGCAGAAACTGCACTTTGGCGATTGGACGACGCAGGGCTATCCCCACTATGCTGGCAGCATGATCTACCACGGGGAGCTGGACTATGATCCCAAAGAGGGCGAGCGTGTCCGGGTCTATCTGGGAGAGTATCAGGCGGTGGACGTAGCCGTGCACGTCAACGGGACGCTGGCCGGTCACATCCCCTGGATATCGGAAAACGGCCTGGACATCACTCCCCATCTGATTCCGGGCATGAACAAGGTGAACATGGAGGTGGTGAGCAGCCCGCGTAACATGCTCGGCCCGCTCCACCTGGCCCCCGGCCGAGAGCCATGGACCGACTGGCGCTCCTTCCGGTCCACCGACGAGACCTACACGCCTGGCTACGTACTCAAGTCCTGGGGGCTGATGGGCCAGGTCAGGGTGCAGCGGGAGACATAGCATCCCGCCGATGGAAACGGCGGGATACGACAAGTGATCCCACCTCAAAAGGAGAACCGACCAACTACGGCCACGTGCCGAGTTGGAATCATCGGCTGCAAGAACTTCTCGCCTGACTACTGGTCACTCACCGCGATCTCGATCCAGGCCGTGATGGACTCCCCCGGCTGCAGGATGGTCAGGTGGGCCTCTTTTCTCAGGCCTCGCGCATAGAGATTGTGGGCGTCGGTGGAGCAGGTCTGGTTCTCCACGCAGAAGAAGGCCGGCGGTTCTGTATAGACGACGCTGTGGGTAAAGAGATCGGAGGCCCTCAAGGTCACTCTCTTCCCGATGCTGTCATAGTAGATGACCTGCGGCTTGTCTGGGACGAGACCCCAGAAGACGTCATCGAGGTATAAACCGTCCAGGGAAGTGGGCTGGCGCAGATCTGCGGGGCCGTCTTCCAGATCGATCAACGCGCCGGTGGGCAGCAGATCGACGGCTTCCATCCACTTCTGGGCTGGCACCTCCAAGCGCACATCGCCACGCCCCCCTATGACCCGGAAGTAAGGATGGATGGCCAGACCGAAGGGCAGAAGCTGTTTCTCGTCGTCATTGCGGATGCCAAAGTCGAAACGGATGACACCTGGCTTGAGCGTGTAGGTCACCTCAAGGGTGTTGCGGATGGGGAACCAGCGATGGATCGCAGTGCGGGGCTCGAAGCGAATGCGCGTGCTGACCGAGACGCTCTCCTCGGTCACGATCCCTTCGTCGCAGATCCACGGCGTCTCGCGAACCAGCCCGTGGAGAAAGTTGGGGCCATCGTTGGGCTCGAACCCGAAGGTGCGTCCTGCAAAGGTGAACTGAGAATCGCGCACCCTGTTGGGAGTTGGGTAGAGGATGGGCGTGCCAAACAGCCTCTGCCCACCCTGGAACTCGGCCAGGCCCGACAGGTACTCGACTCCGTCCACCTGGAAGCTGAACAGATTGCTCCCAAGCTCGGGGACGAACTGGGCCACGGTACCCCCTTTGCGGGGATCGGGCCCTGGGCAGCTCAGGCGGGCTACGCGCCAACCCGTTTGCGGATGTTTGTAGAAACGAAAGGCAGAGTCAGTCATGGGTATTCCTCCTGGACACGGCGTGTCTCCCCGTGCCGGGCTCGGATGAGAGTAGCTCAAGGCAGGTGCGGCGGCGCTGAAAGGGGCTGCCTGCTCATGCATCATTTGCGGCAGATTATACTCTGAATCGGTCGCCGTGCGCATCCCGGCAGGCGCGGAAGGCTGGTCACTGCCTATCCGAACGCCGCGGGCATACCGTTTCGCTTTCGTGGCCGACATGCCACCCCGACACCCGCAGTCCCCACCCGTTGCAGGCCGGCCTGCTGGCACGGCCTCTTCCGAGGAGGTTCAGATGATACAGAAGGGACTCGCTCCCCTCACCATCGCCGATGTCAAGGTCATCCTGACCGCACCCAACGGCATTCGCCTGGTGGTGGTCAAGGTCATCACTAGCGAACCCGGCCTCTACGGGCTTGGATGCGCGACCTTCACCCAGAGACCGTTGGCC
>DATKWG010000137.1:0-9153 GCA_035529675.1 Anaerolineae bacterium | reverse complement strand
AGGTGGCGCTATGATCCTATCATTCCAGGCGTCCATGACCCAGACAGGTTTGAGGCGCTTGCCCATCAGGCAGCAGCATCGGGCATCACTCGAGGAATCATCAACTTTGCTGCACCACCCGGCCGCTACGTGCGCGTGGACCGCCGCTTGAGGGATCTTCTTCCGGGCTGGGCAGAGGGCATGCCAGGCTATGATCTGGCTTGGCGCGAGAGTGTCGCTCGTGAGCTGGTTGAAATAGCCTCGCAGGTCGGAATCTCTCTCGCCTGCTGCGCCGAATGCGCCGCTTTGGGCGATCGGGTTCAAGGTCTGGGGCAGGCCCGGTGTGGTGACTATGATTGGTTTGCCGCGCTTTCGGGACGGACGCCGCCCCGGGTCCCATTTCGTGGAAGCCGCCCGGGTTGTGGTTGCGCCCGCTACTTTGACGTGGGCAGCTACGGCCATTGGTCTCGCTGTCATCGTTGCGCTTACTGCTACGCCGGCTAAGCCTTGCGTCGCGTCTCCCCCTTTTTCACGTGGGCGACACGCCAGAGCGTCGCTTGGCCCCACGCAACGAGTGATGGACGATTCGTGCAGGAGCAACCTTCTCTGCCGATAATAGAAGTGAGTGGAGGAACAACGCCGTGTTTCGATCGCCAACAAAGGCCTGTTGCCCAGGTTTCTTGGAGAGGAGCAGCGCATGTTGCGCCCGTATCACACCTTCACCGTAGTTCCATCTCTTCCCCCGCGACTGACACCGCTGCGAGACCTTGCCTATAACCTGTGGTGGACGTGGAATCTTGACGCTGTTGACCTCTTTCGCCGTCTCGGCCGCGATCTCTGGGAAGAACGCGGGCACAATCCCGTGCTCATACTCGGGAGCACCAAACAGGACCGCCTCGAGGAAGCCGCAAACGACGACGGTTTCATCTCGCACATGGCGCGAGTCTATGAGGCGTTTCAGCTCTACATGGGCGCGAAGGATACCTGGTTCCAAAGGAATGGGGGCGCAGGACTGGAGGGCCTTCGCGTTGCCTACTTCTGCGCCGAGTTTGGGCTTACCGAATGTTTGCCAATGTACTCGGGCGGCCTGGCAATCCTGGCTGGCGACCACCTGAAGACGGCGAGCGACCTGGGATTGCCCCTCGTCGGCGTCGGCCTGCTCTATCAGGAAGGCTACTTCCGTCAGTACCTCAACGCCGATGGATGGCAACAGGAGTCATACCAGCTCAACGACTTCCATAATATGCCCATAAGACTGGAACGTGGCGCGGATGGCGAGCCGGTGACGGTGCGAGTCCAGTATCCAGGCCGCGTGGTCGCTGCCCAGGTGTGGCGAGCGCAAGTCGGTCGTGTTCCTCTCTACCTCTTGGACACGAACCTGAACATCAACCGCCCTGACGACCGGGACATAGCCGATCGACTCTACGGGGGCGATCTGGATATGCGCATCCGCCAGGAGATAATGCTGGGCATTGGCGGCATGCGAGCGCTGGTCGCACTGGGGATCGAGCCCACCGTGTGTCACATGAACGAAGGACATTCGGCCTTTCTGGCATTGGAGCGCATACGCAAGCTCATGAGAGAGCTGGACCTGCCCTTTCAAGTAGCTCGCGAGGCCACCTTTGCGGGGAACGTGTTTACCACCCACACATCGGTGCCCGCAGGCATCGATTTGTTCCCGCCGGACCTCATGGATCGCTACTTTGCCAGCTACTATAAGGAACTGGGCTTGAACCGAGAGGAGTTCTTGCGACTTGGGCAGAGCTCATCTCGCCAACCGAACGAGAGCTTCTCCATGGCCATCCTGGCTATTCGCCTGGGCGGGAGCACCAATGGTGTCAGCACGTTACACACCAGCGTCGCACGACGCATGTGGCAGCACCTGTGGCCACAGACGCCGCTTGAAGAAGTGCCCATCACGTCGATCACCAACGGAATGCATCCCAGATCCTGGATCTCGAATGACATGGCCGGCCTATTCTCCCGCTATCTGGGACCACGTTGGATCGAAAGGCCTGATGACCACAGCGTCTGGGAACGCGTCGATCGCATTCCTGATGAAGAACTGTGGCGTACCCACGAGCGACGTCGAGAGCGGCTGGTTGCCGTTGCTCGTGAGCGGCTGCGCAGTCAGTTGGAAAGGCGTGGGGCTGCACCCAAAGAGGCCGTCGAAGCAACCGAGGTCCTGCATCCAGATGCGCTGACCATCGGCTTTGCCCGACGCTTTGCCACCTACAAGCGTGCTGCGCTGCTGTTTAGTGATCCAGAGCGATTGTCCAGGATCCTGAATCAGCCCGACAGGCCTGTGCAGATCATCTTTGCGGGCAAGGCACACCCACAGGACAACCCTGGAAAGGACCTCATCCGCCAGATAGTCCACTTTGCACGACGCGAGGACCTGAGACTGCGGGTGATCTTTTTGGAGGACTATGACATGTGCCTGGCGCGATATCTGGTGCAGGGCGCCGATGTGTGGCTGAACACTCCCCGGCGCGGCTTAGAGGCCAGCGGCACCAGTGGTATGAAGGCGGCGGTCAACGGAGTGATCAACTTGAGCACCCTCGATGGCTGGTGGTGTGAGGGCTACCACTCGGAGGCTGGCTGGCGCATTGGCCTGGGCGAGTCGTACGAAGACGAGCAATACGGCGACCAGATTGAGGCGCAAGCCCTGTACGACCTTTTGGAAAAAGAGATAGTTCCCCTATTCTACGAGCGCGGCTCAAACGGCCTCCCTCGCAGGTGGACCAGGATGATGAAGCGCTCCATCGCGAGGATTGCCAGTCGCTTCAACAGCCACCGCATGCTCCAAGAATATGCCCGAGAGATGTATTTCCCTGCTCATTCGCGTTTCGACAGACTGGCCGCAGACCAGTGCCAGGTCGCCAAGGACCTGGCCGCCTGGCTTGACCGGGTACGTGAGAACTGGGACAAGATCCGGATCACGGCCATCGAGTCGGATGCCAAGAATGGACTGCCTGTGGACACCAAGCTCGAGGTGAGGGTCGGCGTGCACTTGGCCCCGCTAAGTCCGCAGGATGTCGTTGTCCAGGTCTATCACGGCAGCATCAGCCCACAGGAAGAGATAGTCGACTACCGTGTTGCAGACATGTCCGCCACGGAGATGACTGACGACGGCGACTATGTCTATACCGGGCTCATCAGTTGCGGCAAGAGTGGCTTGCAGGGGTACACAGTTCGGATTCTGCCCTTCCATCCGAACCTCAACGATCTGCACGCGCCTGGACTCGCCCTCTGGGCGAGCTGAGACCGACCTGCTGTCAGGCCCTCATTGAGCTGTCCTGTGTCTTGGCTGCAGATCGCGAGCGACGTTCTTCGGTGCGTGAGCCGAGCAACCCAGCTCGACGATGCTGCCGGCGCCGGGTTGTGGCGTCGGCGGGTGTGCCACACGAGCCGATCAGATCCGCCCACCGGGCCCAACGACCGGTCTCGTGGGGCTATTCCTCCAGCTTTCGTCGCAGGCCTTCGAGGATCTTGACCGTACGACTCGTGCCGAAACACCTCGCTCCTGCCTCATAGAGAGCGAGAGTGGTCTCGATGTTGGTTATGTGGCCCGAGGCCTTGACCACGACGTGCGGGCTCACCGTCGCCCGCATCAACCGAACGTCCTCGACCGTGGCTCCTCCTGGCTGCGTGGCCGTTGAGGTCTTGACGAAAGCAGCGCCAGCACGCTCGGCGATGCGACAGCCGGCCACCTTCTCCTCGTCGGTCAGCAGGCAGGTCTCGAGGATGGCCTTCACCGGCACCCCAAAGCGCCGTGCAATCTCCACAACGCCCGCAATGTCTCGTTCCACGTAATCATGGTCGCCAGACTTCAGCGCGCTGATGTTTATCACCATGTCCAGCTCCTGCGCGCCCTGCCCCAGGGCGAGTTCTGCCTCCCGGCGTTTCACTTCGGGGAGGTTCACGCCCTGCGGAAAACCGATCGCGATGCACAACCGCACGTCACAACCGCGCAGCAGCTCCTTGGCCCGAATGGCTTGATACGGCTTTGGCACCAGGCACCTCACGCGATACTTGCGGGCAATCGCTATGCCCTCCTCCAGGTCCTTGTCGGTCTGGCTGGGCGACAGGATCGAGTGGTCGATCATCTGAGCCAGTTCATCCACGGTCAACATGTCATCCTCCTTGCGTGCGCCAAGTACCTGCCTCCTTATAGCACTGGGCGAGGCTCCTGTAAAGACACGTCGTTCCCAGGTCGTTCGGGAACGCAGTGCCTGTTGCCTTCAAAACCGCGATTGTACGCCCTTACGTAGTTGTTGAACCCCCCTGGCCAGGTTGCGGCAGGTCTCCCTTTGCGGTAGCATGAGCTGCAAGGTGGGCAAGAGAGCGCTTGCTGAGAAACTCGTGAAGGGCAGTGTATCATGATACTCGATGAATTCAGGTTGGATGGCAAGGTCGCACTGGTTACCGGAGCCAGTCGGGGCTTGGGCCAAGGGATGGCCATCGGGCTGGCCGAGGCGGGCGCCGATATCGTAGGTGTCTCTCGGGGCTCCTGCGACGAAACCGACGACCAGATAAGAGCCTTGGGGCGTCGGTTCCTTCACCTGCCGTGCGACCTGTCCAAGGCGACGGTTGCGGAGCTCCAGCAGCTGGTCACGCGAACAGTATCCGCGTTTGGCCGCCTCGATATCCTGGTCAATGCAGCGGGCACCCAGGCTCGGCACCCCTCTCTCGATTTCCCCGAGGATGACTGGGATATGGTCATGCGGGTGAACCTCAAGAGCCTGATGTTTCTGTCGCAGGCGGCGGCGCGCCACTTTGCCAAGCAAGGAGGGGGCAAGATCATCAACGTGGCTTCAGCTCTCTCCTTTCAGGGCGGGTTCACCGTTTCTGCGTATGCAGCCTCTAAGCATGGTGTGGTCGGCGTGACCCGCTCTCTGGGGAACGAGTTCGCCGGCATGAACATCAACATCAACGCCATTACGCCGGGCTATATGATGACCGACATGAACGCCGCTCTGGTAGCAGATCCGGTTCGCAGCCGGGCCATCCTGGATCGCATCCCTGCTGGCCGATGGGGCACTCCTGACGACTTGAAGGGAGCAGTGGTCTTCCTGGCGTCGGACGCCTCGGCCTACTGCCATGGGTCCGTTCTAGTGGTCGATGGCGCCTGGCTGAATCGCTAGTACTTGCTTACACAAGTCTGTGCTAGTGCGAACAAGTACCCCATGCGGGGCACAAGTACCCCATGCGGGGCACAAGTCTCGTGACGCAAGATCCGTGGGTAGTGCCAAGAAAGAACGCACCATACAGGTTGGCCCATGCTGGTCTGCACCGGCACAAACCGCAAACTGGCCAAATGTCGGGTATTCGTGCAAGCAAGCAGTAGAAGCCGGCCACCGACCTGATTGTGAAGCATATGTCATTCCCTGATCTGTTACTCGTGACCCCAAACCGCGAGCCGTGGCCGGTGTCAACCTGGCTATGCCGGGAGAGCGGCTGAACATCAAAGGACCACCGCGCCCCCGCCCACACAGCGACTCGAGAGGGCGAGACGCCCGATCCCGAAGGGCGGGGGGACAGTGCTCTTTGCCTTGCGGCCCCAGCAGCCGGAGAACAGTGGGGAGCTGCCCAAAGCTTGGCGCGTTGTCCACAACGCGCCAAGAGTTCTCCACATGTTTCTCGCTAGTTGTCCACAGGACGCGCGCTTCTTCGAGCCTTTTGCACTCTCAAGACATGCGCTTGCTTCGCCATGTCTTTTTCCGGCGTACTCCACACGCAGGCAGGCGTTTGGAGCTTATGCAAAGTGGTGGTACAATGGGGTGATAGCTACGACGTTGGCGAGAGCGTGGAGGGAGTGGGCGATGCGACAGCAGATCGAGGATTTTCTGAAGTCATTGCGCGACGAAGAAGGCTACGCCGACAATACCATTGTGGCCTATGGCAATGACCTGGGGCAGTTTGCTCGGTTCTTGACCGACCAGCTCGCCACGACTTCATGGGACTCGGTGAGCAAGAAAGATCTCGATGCCTACGTGAGCTACCTCCGCAATGAGCGGGAGTATGCTTCCGCGACGGTGGCTCGGAAGGTGGCCGCAACCAAGTCCTTCTTCCACTATCTGGTGAACGTCGAGGCCCTGACAGACGATCCCACAGCCACCCTCGAGTCGCCCAAGGTTCGCAGGTATCTGCCGACTTCGATCTCGGAGGAGGATGTCGCTCGCTTGCTCCGGGCGCCTGAGGGGCACAACACAAGTCGAGCGGTGCGTGACAGCGCCCTCCTAGAACTGCTCTACGCTACGGGGATGCGTGTTAGCGAGGTGGTAGACCTGAACGAGGAGGATGTGGACCTGGAGGATTGCCAGGTGCAGTGTACAAACAGAAACAGGAGGAGGCGAATCCCTCTCCATCGGCGTGCCGTCCGCGCCCTGAGGGATTACCTGGAAGGTGGTCGCCTCAAGCTCCTGCGAGACGAGAGCGAGACAGCGCTCTTTCTCAACCATCGCGGCCGACGGCTCACCCGCCAGGGGCTCTGGCTGATAATGAAGAAGTACGTGGAGGAAGTGGGTATTGACGCTCACGTAACCCCGCACACGTTGCGCCATTCGTTCGCAACGCACCTCCTGCGCGGCGGCGCCGATGTACGTGAAGTCCAGGGTCTGTTGGGACATGCCAATGTCTCCACCACTCAGGTGTATACCCAGATCAGTGACCAGAAGCTTAGAGAGATCTACGAAGAGGCCCATCCCAGGGCACACTAGCGCTAGTTCGTCAGAATGCTCACTCTGTAGCAAAGGCGTGCACCCCGTAGTGAAGGGGCACGTGTTACCCGACGGATGTCAGAATGGCTCTGGAGGCCACTTCTTGTACCCCGTATGGGGTACCTGTGTCCCGCACGGGGTAATTGGCCTGTACCCGTACCCGGCGACTAGCTTCCGGGGGCTTCAAAACGAAGTGACGCAGTAGTACGAGCAAGTGCACCCGACCTTCTGCGCTTACACGTCCCGCCCAAGCGCGGAAGCCAGCGTCGCCAGCTTGTCTGGCAAGAGAGTAGCAGGTTCGATGGCGTCGTTCTCTCCCCATGAGATAGTCGTCGAAGCTGTCAACTACTTACGTGCGCGCACTCGCTACGTGCCGAGGGTGGGCCTCGTTTTGGGATCAGGTCTGAGCTCACTGGCCGAGCGGCTGTCTGAGCCAGACATCATCTTCTACCGAGACATCCCTCATTTCCCTAGAGCAAGCGTAGCCGGGCACCCTGGTCGCTTGCTGTTTGGCCGGCTGGGGGGAAAGTCGGTCTGCGCGATGCAGGGCAGATTGCACTACTATGAGGGGTATTCCGCGTTCGAGACCGCCCTGCCCATCCGCGTGATGCAGCTCATGGGCGCACGCATACTGTTTGTGAGCAACGCCGCCGGAGCCATCCGGCCTGGGTTGAACCCCGGCGACCTGATGGCCATCACAGACCACATCAACCTGGTCGCCCTCGGCGGCCACAATCCCTTGCGCGGGCCCAACGAGGAGCGTTTCGGTCCCCGGTTCCCAGATATGTCCGGGGCCTACGATACTGGGCTGCTCGATCTCCTGCGCCAGGCTGCCAGGGAGCAAGGGATTCCGCTGCAAGAGGGGGTCTATGCCATGGTCGCCGGCCCCAGCTTTGAGACTCCTGCGGAGGTCCGCCTCTTGCACAGGGCCGGGGCCGATGTGGTGGGTATGTCCACCGCCTCTGAGGTCATTGTGGCGCGACACGGGGGCATGCGCGTTCTAGGTGTTTCGGTTATAACCAACGCGGCTGCTGGCCTCTCTGAAGGCGTTGCAGCAGAGACATCCCACGACCACGTGCTTCAAGTCAGCAGGAAGGTGGCGCCAACTCTGGCGTCGCTGCTCGAGGGGGTACTGCGGCGCATCCCTTGATCCAGCCCTTGTGTGCCCGTCGGTGAGTACGAGGACAGCGAAAGGTGCTCAACATCCTTGGCTTTGCGCTCGACATCATCGATAAGTACGCCCTATGGCTGTACGTGGCCTGCTTGCTTGCCATCCTACTCTACATACGATCCTACGCTGTGGCGCGAAAAGACAGAGAGAACACGATCTTCACCATAGAGAAGGAGGTCGCTGCTCACAGAGAAGGCCGGGCGATGACTCGGATTGGGACTGTGCTGGGTGCGGTGATGGTGGTCACTGCGCTCAAGTATTATGTGATGCCGTCGATCGATCTGGCGACCATGCTCGCGCCCACGCCCACCCTGACCCTGTCGATACCGACGGTAGCTCCCCCCACGCCGACCCCCACACCTGTCACCCCAACGGCCACATCCCGGCCCAGACCCACGGTCCGGACAGTGCAGACTGTTGCGCCTCCAACACCGACTCGGGTGCCGCCCGCCCCATGCCCGAACCAGAACGTGTGCATCACGCTCCCCGGCATGAATGCTTCGATATCGGGCAGGGTTGCTATCCAAGGCACGGCAAACCACGATCGTTTCCAGTTCTACAAGTTAGAATATGGTCAGGGAGAGAAGCCGACTTCCTGGCACGTGATCAGCGACGTACATACAAGTCCCGTCTTCAATGGCGTGCTCGACCAGTTCGACACGGTTTCCTTCCCGGACGGCGTGTACTGGCTGCGCCTTACGGTGGTCGATGAGTCTGGCAATTTTCCTCCTCCCTGCGAGGTGCGAGTGGTGATTCAGAACTAGCCTGAAACATGAACAGCGTCTGAACATGCGGCTGCGACCCTCCGCCTACTTCTCACGGCCTCTTACTCACCGAGTATCGTGTCGCGCGGCCGTGAGTGGTTCGAAGGCACAGGTCGTCGGAGTCCAGCCGTGCACTTGGGGTCAAGATAGCATGCCCGCCACCTGTCCTTTGGCGCCCGTCGCTCTGCAATTACAGATGGTACTCCGGCCATCGGGGGTGACCATTGATGACCAGTGCTGACGCAATCGCCTCCCGCAGAGCCATGGCCTCCCACTGCGGGCATTTGCGGAACTTTGTGCGGGAAGCCCGCGTCTAACCATCAGGCAGGTCAGCCTGGCTTTGCGTTCAGTCCTTTCCAGTGTATACTGGGGGCAGTCAGCATGTCAGGCTTGGGCTGCAATCGGGACTGCCGACCTCGGTTAGGAGAAGCCGATGGGCACAGTTCATCACCCACCTCGTGTACGAGTCCTTGCCGCCGCCTTGATACTCACGCTGGTGGCGGGATGCACCACCATC
>DATKWG010000136.1:0-45123 GCA_035529675.1 Anaerolineae bacterium | reverse complement strand
CCATAACCGACGTGGAGGTGTGCGACGAAGAGACGCCAGCCAAGCCCGACTACGTCTATGCTCTGACAAAGTACACGCAAGAGGTGATGTGCGAGTACTTTACCCGGATCGAGGGGATAAAGACGATCTGCCTGAGGAATGGAGCCTTCGGCGCTCCGTACGGAAGGAACAAGGTGGGCCGCACCCTTCAGCTGGTGGGCAGCAGCCTGCTCCACCAACAACTGGTCACAAGGAATGACATGGCAAGGGCAGCCGTCTTGGCCATCGAGAACCAGACCCTCGAGCACGAGGTCTTCCTCCGGTGCAATGCGACCGAGTTCACCAGGGAGGACGTTCCCGCTCTGCGCACCAACCCGGAACAAGTTATCGAGAAGTACTACCCGGGAGCCGTATCCTTGCTGACTGAATATGGCGTTGATATGCAGAGGCTCTACGAGAGCAAGAAACTCTGGAAGCTCGATGACATGTCCAAGGCCGAGCGACTCCTGGGATGGAAGCCCACCTTCAGTTTCAGGGATTTCTGCGAGAACCTGAAGGCCGGGAAGTATGCCAAGGATTATGTCTTTCCGCATGCAGACTAGTTCTTGGGGCGAGCACTGACTCGCTGCGAGGCTGAGAGGATGGTTGGTGTACGGCTTGGTCACTGCTACTGACGTGTTGGATACTGAATATGCTGCCTGAACTTTGTCTGCCCATTAGGACAGGCATGGCAGAACACGACTTCGCGGAAGGAGAAATCGATGGGAAGGAGAAGGATCATCGAGCTGAGTATGGAGGTATTCAAGGGGATGGTAGTATATCCCGGCGTAACGCCGCCCTTTATCTCAGAGTTCTACAGCCACGAGGAATACGCCGTGGTTACCGGAACCGCCAAGTTCGGGATCACACACTGCAACAATGGGATCATCGTCATGGGAGACCATGTGGGAACCCACATCGATTCCTGGTGGCATGCAAACCCGGATGCGCCTGGGGCTGCAGAGGCCATCCCTCTGGAGTACTGCTATGGTGACGGCGTGGTGTTGGATCTGACCCACAAGGGGCCAGGAGACGAGATCACCGTCGAGGATCTCGAGGAAGCTGTGAAGGAGATCAACTACCTCATCAAGCCGTTGGACATCGTGCTGATTCGAACGGACGCATCCAAGAATCGGTTCAGCCAGACCTACCTGACAGATCACCCTGGTATGACCCGCGAGGGAACCCTCTGGCTTCTGGACCAAGGGGTCAAGCTTATCGGCATTGACTGCATTGGGTTCGATCCTCCCGTAGAATACATGTTCAAGAGAAAGAAGTTCTGGGAAGCCCATCGAGTGATGAGGGAAAGAGAGTACTATCACATAGAGAACCTGATCAACCTGGATCAGATCCCCAAGCCCTTCGGCTTTACGGTCTCGGCTCTTCCGATAAAGCTCAGAGGGGCCACTGCTTCTCCGATTCGGGCGGTGGCAATCGTCGAGGAATAGTCACGTTGTTCCAGCAGAATGGTCGGCTTGGCCAGAGCCGGCAGCCAGCGCACCGTGCCCGGATTCCTGCGCTGGTACGAGCCACACGGCTTGACGCCTGACAAGCGCATCGCGTTTGGGGTCATGGAGAGAACGTTGACCCAGGTCAGCAGAGCGGGATGGAAGCTGCTTGAGTCTTTCGATCGGGCCTGGGCGTTGATCCGGCAATCTGGCCGAATGGTCGAGGATCGATACATCCCAGGCCAGGAACTCTGGAGGTGAACACAGTGGACTCTGGCAAATACGAGAAGCTCTTCAGTCTGACTGGCAAGGTAGTTCTGACCGCGGGCGGCGCCGGGGCCATCGGCTCAGAACTTGCCCGTGCTGCGGCGGAGTATGGGGCAAAAGTGGCCATCGGGGATCTACTGGAGGAGGGTTCGTCTGAGGTGGCCGCACGGCTGGCCGCTGAGGGTGCCGAGGCCATGGGGGTCGGCTTCGACGTGACTGATGCAGCGTCTGTGGCCGATGGCATCGCTGCCGTCGAGCGCCGCCTTGGCCCCATCGATGTGCTCATCAATACGGTGGGCACTCACATCGAGCAGCCCGCCGAAGAGGTTGCCCTTGAGGCATGGGATACCGTGATGGATGTGAACCTGCGCGGGGCCTTTGTGCTCTCGCAGGCGGCTGCCCGGTCGATGATCGCTCACCAGAAGGGCGGCAGCATCATACACGTCACCTCGGTGCGCAGCGGCCTGGGCATCCGACGTGGATATGCCGCCTACTGCGCCAGCAAGGGCGGTCTGCCGAATCTGATCAAGCAGCTCGCCACCGAGTGGGCCAAGCATGGGATCAGGGTCAACGGCATCGCTCCCACGTTCGTGCGCACGCCGTTGGTGGCCAAGTACCTCGATGATCCTGACTTTTACAATGCGCTGGTATCTCGCATTCCCATGGGACGCGTGGCCGAGACGAGCGACTTGGCTGGGATCGCGATATTCCTGGCCTCAGACGCCTCCTGCTTTATTGCCGGCCAGAACATCTTTGTCGATGGCGGCGTGACTTCGACGCAGTAGATCTCTGGGGACGGGTTGACCTGGGGACAAGACCTGTGCGGGGACACGTCCCAACACACCACCAGAGCGCCTGACGCCACTCTTGGTGCCGGGAGGCGTGTCCGTGCCCCGTGGCTAGCGGCATGGCGCTCTGTATGCTGGATCAGCACTCCCTTTCGTATGGCTCATCGCCAACCTGCGCCTGCAGGCGGCGTAGTTCCTCCTTCAACCCCCTCACCGCATCCGCATATGCTGGCTCACCGTAGACATTGCGCAGCTCACACGGATCGCTCTCCAGATCAAAGAGCTCCCATTCGGGCTCCCTCGGATCGTCGATGGCCCCGGGCTGGCCGAGGGCGTCGGCGTAGTAGTAGATCAGCTTGTAGCGCAGGGTGCGCACGCCATAGTGAGCGTAGACGTTGTGGTGGGCAAGGTGCATCCAGTAGCGATAGTACATGGAGGTCTGCCAACCCTCCGGCAGTTCGCCGTTGAGCAGCGCCCTGAAGCTGCGGCCCTGCATTTCATCGGGAACGTCGATCCCCGCATAGTCCAGGAAGGTGGGTGGAAAGTCCACGTTCAGGATCATGTCTTTGCTGATCGACCCCGGCCTGATCTCGCGCGGATGGCGCACGATGAAAGGCATGCGAAGCGATTCCTCGTACATGAACCGCTTGTCGTACCAGCCGTGGTCGCCGAGGAAGAAGCCCTGGTCTGACGTATAGATGACGATGGTGCTCTCGGTCAGCCCTTCCTGGTCGAGGTAATCGAGCATGCGCCCGACGTTGTCATCGATGGAAGCCACACACCGCAGATAGTCTTTGATGTAGCGCTGGTACTTCCACTTCTTCTCCTCTTGGCGACCAAGCCCGGGAGGCACCGGCTTCTTGAGATCGCTGCGGCGCAGGTCTCGGTCGATTCGCATCCTGGCTTCCGCAGCCGCGCGGGCCCGGTTGCTGTAGTCGTCGTCAAAGGTCTCTGGTTCGGGAATGTCCACATCCTCATACATGGTGGCGTGCCCCTCATCGGGCTCCCAGGGACGATGAGGCGCCTTGTGGTGGCAGAGCAAACAGAAAGGCTTGCTGGTATCGCGGTGCCTAAGCCAGTCGAGCGAGTAGTCGGTGATGAGATCGGTGACGTATCCTTTGATGACCTTCTCCACGCCCATCTCGATCACGATGGGATCATGGTAGAGGCCCTGGCCAGGAAGGACGTTCCAGTAGTCGAAGCCGGTGGGATCGTGGATGCCGCCGTGGCCCAGATGCCACTTGCCGACTACGGCGGTCTGATAGCCACGCTCGTGCAGGAGCTTGGGAAAGGTCAGCAGGCGGCCGTCCATCTTGCACGCCAGCGTGGTCACCTTGTTCACGTGGTTGTAGGTGCCAGTCAGGATCGTCGCGCGGCTGGGGGTGCAGATCGAGTTGGTGCAGAAGCAGTTGTCGAAGCGCATCCCCCCCTGGGCGATCCGGTCGATGTTGGGCGTCTCGTTGATCCGACTGCCATAGCAGCTCATGGCGTGAGACGCATGGTCGTCAGACATGATAAAGAGAATGTTGGGCCTTTGGTCCACCATGAGTGGTCTCCTTGAAGAGCTTTATCCAGCCAACCTTCGGGGTGGCGGTGTCGTCGGCTGAGTCTCTAGTACAACTGACTGTGGGCCAGGGCCGCGGCCACATCGCCACCTGGGGCCTCTGCCAGCCTGGCCCCCACCTGCTCTTCGATCCAGGCATAGGTCCGAGCCAACCCTTCCTCCAGCGAGATCTCTGGTTCCCACCCCAACGCCTGACGAAGACGAGTGTTGTCCGAGTTGCGCCCCCGCACTCCCTGAGGCCCCGGCGCGTGCTTCTTGACCACGCTGACTCCGGCGATCGCCGCGATCATGTCCACCAGTTGGTTGATGGTGATCAGCCGATCCTGGCCCAGGTTGAGCGGCTCGCCATAGTCCGATTGCATCAGCTTGTAGATGCCGATCACGCAGTCATCGACGTAGCAGAAGGAGCGAGTCTGCTCGCCATCACCCCAGATCTCGATTTCGGGATCGCCGGTGAGCTTGATCACGGCCACCTTGCGGCAGAAGGCCGCAGGCGCCTTCTCCCTGCCGCCAGTCCAGGTGCCCAAGGGGCCAAAGATGTTGTGGAAGCGGGCGATACGGGTCTCCATGCCGTAATCCTGGCCGTAGTGAGTGCACAGCCGCTCGGTGACCAACTTCTCCCAGCCGTAGGCATCCTGAGGCTGAGCAGGATAGGCATCCTCCTCCTTGAGCGGCTTGGCAGCGGCATCTTCCTGCAGGTATTCGGGGTACACGCAGGCCGACGAGGTGAACAGATAGCGCCCGATCCCGTTGATACGGGCCGCCTCCAGGGTGTGGATGTTGATCAGCGCGTTGTTGTGCAGGATCTGGGAATGGTGGGACGAGATGAAACCCATACCACCCATGTCGGCTGCCAGGGCATAGACCTTTTCCACGCCACGAGTGGCCTGGAGGCAGTTGTCCCAACGCCGCAGGTCGAGCAGCTCAAACTCGTCAGCGTCGGTGGGGCTGAACTCCGGATACTTGATGTCCACCCCACGCACCCAGTAGCCCCTCTTTTTCAGATAGGTGACCAGGTGGTGGCCAATGAACCCACCCGCACCGGTAACAAGTACTGTCTTCTCGGTCATCATCACTCCTCTCGCAGGAATTGGCTTACGTTGTGCAGACGCAGGGTCAGCAGAATGGGTCACGACCTCATGGAGCCCGTGCGACGCACGACACACCATCTCACCATGGTCGTGCCAACTACCCGGCTTCGGCCCGACCAGCGGACATCTTTAGGTGGTGCCAAGGACCAACGACGATCCAGCCCGAAGAGCTTCCACGCAGTCCGCAGTAGGGGCGCATCGTCGCAGATCCCGGCACAGCCGGGGCGATGCGCCCCTACACCCTTTCCTCAGTGGTGAGGAGAGTGTTTTCGTTGGGACAAGCAGACTGCCCCAGCGATAGAGGATTGAACTCGCGCCAGATCTTTCCCTCGAAACTTCTCAGTAGCCAGTGGTCGCCATCTCGGCGGACCATGTACTGTGGGCCCATAGGAATCTTTCCATATGGAGTGTCCAGCACATACTTTGGCTCTGCAAATCCAGTGGTGAAGCCCCTGATGTTGCGGATGATTTTGATACCTGTCTCGATGGGCACGATGAAATGCTCTGTGCCTTTCAGGGTCTGGGCTTGATAGAGGTAGTAGGGACGCACGCGGATCCTCACGAGCTCCTGAACCAGCTTTTTCATCACCTCGGTCGTATCATTGATGCCCCTCAACAGAACCGATTGGTTGCCTAACGGGATTCCAGCCTTGAGAAGGCGCGTGCACGCCTTCTCTGCTTCGGGGGTGATCTCCTTGGGGTGATTGAACTGAGTATTGATCCAGATGGGATGATACTTTTCAAGCATATCGCAGAGTTTCGATGTGATCCTCTGTGGCAAGGTGCACGGAGTCCTGGTGCCAAGCCGGATGATCTCCACATGAGGGATCTGCCGGAGCTGAGCAATCAGGTCCTCCAGCCTGTCCTCGGGGAAAAGGAGCGCATCCCCTCCCGTGAGCAGCACGTCCCGAATTTCCTCGTGGGCTTTGATGTACTCGATTCCCTTCTGTGTTTGGCCACGCGAGAGATGCTGGTCAACCTCTCCCACCAACCTCTTTCTCAAGCAGTGGCGGCAAAAGGTGGGACATTGATTGGTGATGCAGAAAGCCACCCGGTCTGGATAGACTCTTATCAGGGATTCTACAGGAGAGTGCTCCTCTTCGCGCAAAGGATCCAGGGTTCCAAAGCTCTCACAGAGTTCGAGGCCGGACGGAATAGCCTGCTTGCGAATGGGGCAATTGCGGTCCTCTCTATCCATGAGACTGGCATAGTAGGGGGTCATGGCCCATCGGAAGCTTCTGGAGGCTGCCTCGATCCCCGCTGCTTCCTCGGGGCTCACCTGCACATACTTTCTCAGATCGTCCAGCGTTCTGATACGATTGCGAAGCTGCCATCGCCAGTCGTTGCATTGCTCAAGATCAATGTCAGACATCCGTCGTCAACCTCCCGGTTCGCGTTTTCGCTAAACAGCACCTCTTCATCGCCGCTTCAAGGATACGTCCAATGAGTTCTTGATATGAAAGACCAGCAGCATAGGCTTGTTGGGGCAAAAGGCTGGTTTCTGGGTGCAGACCAGGAAGGGGGTTGATCTCAAGAAAGTGCGGCCTGCCCTGCTCGTCTGATCGGAAATCCACTCGGGCGAGATCACGACATTCCAGGGCCCGGTAGACTGCAACCGCCATCCTCTTCATTTCCTCGGCGAGATCCTCAGGAATCTCGGCGGGACAGCGAAGCACTCCGGTGTCCTCGTCCTTGCTCTGATACCCGTAAGAGTGGGCGGCCTCTGGCAGCACGATCTCCAAGATAGGCAACACCTGCAAATCGTGCCCGTTCCCGAGAAGGCCGACCGTGAACTCTCTCCCTTCCATGAATTGCTCGACTAGAGCGGGCTCCCGATACCGCTTCAATATGCGCGTCACCGCTCTCCGCAACTGATCGTGGTTTTTCACCAGCGCCCCTTCTCCGATCCCCATGCTCGACCCCTGGCAGTTGGGCTTTACGAACAGGGGAAAGGAGAGGTCCATCGCCCGAAGTGCGTCCACGCTCTCTACTTTCAGATACGGGGGCGTGACCACTTCGTACGAGAGAGCGATCGTCTTGGCAAGCGCCTTATCCAGGGAGACGCCGAGGGTAAGGGCATCGCTGCCAGTGTAGGGGATGTCGAGCATATCCAGTAGCGCGGGAACGAACGACTCTCGGCCTCGTCCGCCCCAGCCCTCGGCCACATTGAAGGCCATCTCAACGTGGTGTCTCTGGAGCTTGCTTGGAAGCTCCAGGTCACACGGAAGGAGCAGAGTCTCAAACCCGTTCGACCGAATAGCGTCTTGAAGCGCTTCAGTCTCTCGATCGTCCTGGTACTCGGCCTCCAAATCTCTGGGTAATCTCGGTGAGTCCGGCAGCGTTCCCTTCAAGTTGTAGATGAGAGCCACAATCATAGGTTTGGCACCAGAGCATTGACTAACTGCCTGGCCGTCAACCTCGGAGTAGAGTTGACGGGGTCACGTCGCGTAAACCAGAGCATCCTCCGCCACTTCACAGTCCCAGACGGCCACGTTCCCCTGCGGAAAGCGTGTCTTTACGGCCTGGCGCAAACCCAGGGCCGCGCTTGCATCTCGCGCAATCACGATGGCGAACCCGCCCCCTCCAGCCCCGGCGAGTTTAGCGCCCATCATATAGGGTTGGCAGAGCGCCAGCAAGCTGTCGATGAAGGGATTGGTGCACCCAGGGTCGGTGAGCTTGTACATCTCCCAGTGCTGGGCGATCAGCTCGCCGAAGGTGTCCAGGTCCTCGGCCACCAAGGCGTCGCGTATTCTCAGGGCCAGCCGGCCCATCCCGCCCAGCACCTCCACCATCTGGGGGTCGCGGGCCATCCAGCGGCCCATGACCGCCCGCAGGAGGTTCTTGGCCAGGCGTCGCTGGCCAGTGTAGACCAGCACCAGCCGCTCGTCCAGCGCCCGTTTCAGGGTGGGAGTAAGGGGCACCGGCTCAAGGTGGGCCACCTGGGGCAGCCCCGGCTGTGTGGTGATGAGCTTGATGCCGCCCACCAGCCCGCCAATCTGGTCCTGCCAGCCGCCGCCGGTGGTGATCATCTGCTCCAGGCACAGCACCTCGTCGAAGAGCTGCGCCCGCTCAATCTCCTGTCCCAGCAGCCTGGCCAGGCACTGCAAGATGGCCCCGGCCAGGATGCTGCTGGTGCCCAGGCCCGACCCACGGGGGATGGAGGTGGCCGTCATCAGGCGCAGCCCACAGCCCCCAGGGCGGAGAGTGTCGGCCAGGCGGGCGTCCAGAGGCGTGTCAGAGGGGACAATCCCACGGAACACCAACGATGCCTTGTGCAAGGCAAAGGGGTCGGCCGGGTTGGCGTAGTTTAGCACGTCGCCCGCATGGCGCGGCCGAAAGGTCGCGTTCATGTCGGGACACTCTAACACCAGCACTGGCTCGTCGAGCAACTCGGCCTCCACGAGGATAGGGAGCTCGCCATTGAGCCTGACCGCCGCGTTGAGCACCGTTCCCCCCCGCTCCAGGCTGTGGGGAGGAGTGTCGTTCCAGCCCGCGCTAAAGTCGATGCGTGCCGCCGCTCTCACCCTGGCCCGTCGCTGGGCCAGGCCATCGGCCAGCCTGGCCGGCGATGCGGGTCGCGTGTGGGCACGCACCAGTCGCGCCAGAGAGGAGAAGGCACGATCCTCCCACCTTCCTTCGTGGGTGGCCACCTCCAGCGCCTTGTAGCCCCGCATAGGCAGCCAGGGATCGAGGGAAGCCTCCAGCCAGTCTCCCACCAACCGCGCCCTACGTGCCCTGTCTTTGGGTGCACCCAACAGTTGGGCCAGGTCGCTGGCAGGCTGTTCACGCTCCACGCCCGCGCAAAAGTGCCGCGCCCGAACCCGATCCTCGATCTCGGCTTCCTCGCGCACCAGGCAGCCCACGTCGGCCTGGAAGTAGCTCTCTCCCAGAGACAGGCGGTGGGCGTCGCGCCAACGAGCCACCAGCTCAGGCGAAGCCGTCTCGGGCGCCTGCATCCACACCACCAGATCTAGGCTCTCCTCGCGGGTGCTGCACAGGGGATAGAGCTTGGCCTCCCACAAAGTACGCTGAGAGGGACACCGGGAGTCTGGCCAGAGATCGTCAGCGGACACGTTGGTGGCCCCAAGCCACTCCTTCCAGGAGAGGTCCAGGAAAGTGCCGCCATCATCCAGGGAACGCTTGGGATCGTCGGCCACACCAAAAAGGCGCGTCACCCAGCCAGGCGGGTCGCGCAGAGGCATTTGGTCCAGCGCCACTCCAGATGTCAACGTCAGAGCCTCGCGCTCAGTGGTGACGTGGGCCAGCAAGGCCTCCCCCTCCAGCTCCAGGCGCGTCTCCAGACGCGAATCGAGCAAGCATCCAGCCGAAAGGGTGCCGCCGCGCACGTAGCTGTTGACCGTGAGCAGCCGCTCATCGGCCTTGACCAGGGCAGCAGGTGCCACCCAACTCGTCGTCTGGCCCCGCCACCCGCAGGAACCAAAGAGGCGCACCCCCTCGCGCAATACATCAACGTACTCGCGCGTGGTGCCGAAATGGACAAAGACGGCTGGATGGAGCACCTCCACGGTGAAGGGCGTTCTCTGCATCGTCTCCCAAACCATGCGACGGACTTGTTGCAGCGCGAGAGTGGCCGGCCCATCGCTGGTATCGGCAAGGTAGGCAGCATAGTCAGCGGTCTGGGCTAAGGGCGCCAGGATGTCTCCATACAGGTTGATAGTCACTCCCTGAGAGATGAGTTCCGCAAGGCTCTCAGCGAGTGAGAGAGCCCTGTTCGCCGTGTGGGGATCGAACCAGACCAAGCCGGTATCGATCTGCACCCGACCATCGGGCTGCAATGCGCCGTAGGCGCGCATTCGCTCCATGGAGGGTTTGTGTAGGAAGCCATGCACTCGGCGGCTGGAACCCTGAGTGACATAGACACCGTGGTCCAGCCCCACGTTGGCGGGGGCCGCGGCGGCCACTCCAACAACTCCCGAAGAGGCAAGAGTCAGTTGCAGGTGATCGAAGAGCACAAGCGTATCGCCCGAAGCCACAAGAATACCTGGGGGGACCTGCCCGGGCAGCCCGCTGAACGAAACCAGAAGCTCGTCGAAGAGGGAGGAGGGCCGCCCATCGGGCAGTTGGTGTGGCACGCGGGCAAAGAGCTTGCCGATCGCCGAGCAGTGGGGGAGGCGCTTGCTGTCGCCTCCAGAGTGAATCATCAGAATGCGTCGCCCGGCAAACGGGTCCTCAGAGTCTGGATGATGCGCACAAAGCTCCTGGGCCAGAACAGACAGCACTCGCAGCGTCGCGCCGCCGCTGCCGATACGCAATCCATTAGGATCGGGGATCACCTCGAACTGGGTATCGGTGGGCAGCAAGCCCGACTCACGCCTGGCCTCTAACTGCGCCTGATAGGCTTCCGCCTGGCGTTCGTTGCTTGCCGTGAGCACACAGATATCCCAAGGACGAATCCGCGCCCTGGCGCCGTTCAGCGAGGCGACATACTGCTGCCAGTTGTTGCGATAGCCCTGCTCCAGCAAAGCCAGCGCGCCCTGATCCAGACCCGAATTCAACACAGGAGACTCCTTCGACTCCTCGCTGCCCTGACGGGGTCACCTTCGACAACCTCTATCAAGCCACACCCCGTGGTGTAGCCTCAAGAAGGGGCACTCTCGGCGAAAGCTCTGTTCTCGAAAGCTGTGTGTAGCCCCAGGGCCGGCAACTAGGCTACAGAAGCGCAGTCTCAATGCCAATACCTGGTGCATATGCTACTCCCTCGTCGCCGACCTGTCAATATATCGCATTCATTGGGGCGCATGCACAAGTTGTAGGTGAGTTCGCTGGCCCAATGCTGTCTGGCCAGCGATTCGCGACCAGTACCTGCTGCGCTCGGACAAGACCGGTCTCTGTCAGCCGCTGTCTGCCCACCACTCTCCCTCCCCGCGTTGACTGTTGAGCACAAGAGGACTAGCATCGACTGTGCAAGCAGTCTCTGTGCAATCTATTCGCGTCTGCCGCCGCACCGAGGCCGGTTGAGGAGCGCGCAAGGTCTGGTGGGTCTGGCAAGTCCGCGCACGGTCTGAGCTTCGGGTCGGTGAATCAAGGGAGGAACATGGAATGCCAAGACCGAATGTCGTGATCATCATGACCGACCAGCAACGGGCCGACGTCTCGGCTCGCTATGGCTTCCCGCTGGACACAACACCCTTCCTCGACAGACTGGCCAGCCAGGGGGTCTGGTTCAGCCGGGCCTACACCGCCGCGCCCGTCTGCGGTCCGGCCCGGGTCAGTATGCTTACCGGGCGTTATCCGAGTGCCACCCGCGTCCGGGAGAATCGAGGCACCGGATATGCGACCTATGAGCAGGATCTGATCGACGTCCTGCGAGGGCTGGGCCATGCCACGGCGATGATAGGAAAGAACCACTCTCACCTGTCCCCTGAGCGGGTGGATCACTGGTTCCCATTGTCGCACAGTGGGGGCTGGGGAGAGGAGCGCACACCTCAGGAGAGGGCCTTCGATCAGTGGCTCCGTGAACTCAACCATGGCGTGGCGCAGGAGCCAACACCCTTTCCCGTCGAATGCCAGGGCCCCTGCCGCGCAGTATCAGACGCCCAGGAGTGGATACGCTCGCTCAAGAGTGCTGGTGATCCCTTCTTCCTGTGGCTGACCTTTGCCGAACCCCATAACCCCTACCAGGTGCCCGAGCCCTACTTTTCCATGTTTCCGCCGGCAACGCTGCCCCCAGTCCAGGTCGGCGGGGAAGCACTGTCGCAAAAGGGGTTCAAGTGGCAATGGACGAGACAGCTTGGCGAGTACGTGTATCCCAACTATGAGGAGCTGCTGCCCAGGATGCGCGCCAGTTACTTTGGCATGTTGCGTCTGATCAACGACCAGATTCGGCGCTTCGTGGACTGGCTGGACGCGCAGGGCATCCGTGAGAACACGATCATTGTGTTCCTGTCGGACCACGGCGATTTCGTGGGCGAGTATGGGCTGATGCGCAAGGGGCCAGAGATGCCCGACATCCTGAACCGCATTCCCCTCCTCTTCGCAGGTGCGGGCATCCAGGCCCATGAGGGCGCACATTGGGCCCACGTCTCTATTGTGGATATCATGCCCACCCTATGTGAAGCTGTGGGGAAGGATTTGCCCCGTGGCGTACAAGGGCGCAGCCTTTGGCCACTCCTCACCGGAGACGACTTTCCCTCGGCAGAGTTCGAGAGCGTCTATGCCGAGCAGGGCGTGGGTGGGCGACACTATAGGGAGGAGGACGATCCCGACTTTGAGCACTGCCTCATTCCTGGCCCCAAGGGACCAACCTTCGACTGTCTAAACTCCTATTCTCAAAGCGGCATCATGCGCATGGTGCGCAAAGGAGATTGGCGCCTGGTCTTTGATATGCAGGGGCGGGGACAGCTCTACAACCTGGCTGAGGATCCCATGGAATTGAACAACCTCTATGAGGATCCGCGCTACGTCAACATCCAGCGCGAGATGCTGGCCGAACTCCTCATGTGGACGCTGCGCAGCCAGGATCCGCTACCCTACCCCAAGGACAAGTACATGGTCAAGGAGGATCCACGCAACTTCTGGGCGCCATATCGCTGAGACGGAGACCAGCCTCTCGCCTCAGACCTCCCGCAGTCCCAGGCGGTCGAGCTGCTCGGCCGGAGCCTTGAGCTCAATCAGCTTCATCTTGAGCGCACGCTGCATCTCTCTGAGCCTGCCAGGGCGCTTCTCGGCCAGGTTCACAAGCTCGGACGGATCGCTGCCCTTGTGGCTGAGCCAGGTCGGTGTCGGATAGGGTGTGGCGCTTGCCTCACGGCGACCATCGACGCACGGCCCAAGAGCCGTTCCATAGTGGCCGCCCCAATGACCATACCAGTAGAGCGGCTTGTTGCCCTCCACGGGCGCCTGGTGCAGAATCCAATCGCCGTCGGTGATGCTGATGCTGTTTGCATAGAGGCCAGCGATGGCATAGTCCCGAGTCGTGGCATCTGGGTGTTCCAGAACCGGCAACAGGTTGAGGCCATGACGGTCGGGAGGGACGGGCCGGCCGATCGCTGCCAGTGTTGTCGTATACACGTCCGCGAGCTGAACCAGTTGCGAGCGCCGTTCGCCATGACCCAGCTCGGGGTGCACCATGATAAAAGGTATGTGCCCCAAGGCGTCGTGGAGGTGGGTTTGGCTCTTGCCGATCCGTCCGTGGTCACCGTTGAAGGTGCCGTGGTCCGTGGTAAAGATGACCAACGTGTTCCTCCACAGATCCAGCCGATCTATCGTATCCAGCAAGCGGCCCAGCCAGCGATCCACCAGCACTATCTTGGCAGCGTATCGGGCGCGAAAACTGTTGAATTGCTCCTCGATCATCCGCCCCCGCCACGGCGCATAGGGCGGATGAGAGGTCCACCCCTTCACATCATACCCCTTGGGATCGAACCTCCTGACCAGCTCCTCCGGCGGGTCCCAGGGCTCGTGTGGAGCAAAGGAGTCAATATGGAGGTGGAAATCATTGTAGGTGTGATTGCGCTCCAACCACTCCGCCGCCCGCCTGAACACCTGGGCGCAGGTCTCATCTTTCTCGGAACGTCGGTACAGGTGGATGTTGCGGAAGTAGCGCTCTAGTTTGCTGAACCTCTCCGCGTCTGGACAAAAGAAATCGACGGGGTCGGTGTGCCAGGGGTCCTCCTGATTTCCCCTGATGAATTCAAACCCCGTGTACCCCATGTGATAGTTGCCCGAGCCCTGTGTCCAGAAGTTGACATTGTCGGTGACAAAGTAACTCACCGAGTATCCTTCCTTGAGGACGCGCTGGATCGAGCTGATGGCCCGGGGCCCGGACACCTGTCGGGGCAGGTCGAGGTCGTCCTCTTCCAATGGCGCCCAGCCTCGCTCCAGGAACTCGAAGCGGCCAGTGTAGATATCCCGACGGGCCGGCATGGTCGGGTAGCTGCCGCACCAGCAGTTGTCGAAGGTAGTGCCCCGCTGGGCCAGGCGGTCCACGTTTGGCGTGGGCACCAGCCACTTGGGCTGTTCCTTGCTCCAGCACTCGTCCAGCGGCCTGCCGTGATTGTATGGCCCACAATGATCGAGCCGCCAGGTATCACACATGATAAAGATGACGTTCATGGCCTAGCCTCAGGGATTCATGGCCTGATCAGCGATGCAGAACACCTCTTGGGCATTGCCTAGCTCCGCGCCGTATGCCTGATGCCGGACAAGATCTGGCAAGATGAGCTCGCTTTCTCCCACGCGTCTTTGCCTGTCGAGTCATGGATGCCCTCACTGTAGGCCCCCTGACGGCGCCGGCCAAGGGTCTCGTGCCCTCGCCAGAGTAGCAAACGGTTTTCCCTCAGTACCAGGGTCGGCGTCGCTACCAGTTGTGGCAACGCAGAAATCTGCCTTGGTTGGCTGTCTATCACCCATGCTCGTACCTCCTCTACGTGGATTGACTCAAAAGCCGGGGCGCACCGTGAGTGGCTCACGATCCTCGATTTCCCATGCCTCCTGGCCGGCAACCAGAACAGGGCTGGCTCAACAATAGGCTACGGCTGAGCAGAGATCGACCAGGGTCGCCCCGCCTTCTCCCCCCGAGATTCTGCCTCACGCGGCAGCCAAATGCAAGCGAGCCAGGCAAGCCACTTCCCCAGCCTCTCGGGGATGCCGGAGAGGGGCGCTTTGCCGCCGCGCAAGAATCGGCAAACATGGCTGGAGTGTGGCGCCTCTCGGCGTCAAAGCGGACGTTGACCGGCTCGGGCAAGCTCCTCACGCGACGAATGGCCTTGCCCTGACATCGCGCCCCCTGGATTTGGGTGCGCACCTTGGTGTAAAATGAGCGCACAACGTGGAGTGCGGTGATAGAGCGCCGAGCACGAAAGGGCCCTGCCAGGAGAGTGGTCTCACCGACACCCGGAACGCTCGAATCGAGCTCCCAATCTCGCTCTCCTTGGAGAGTCACCCCGGAGCGCCAAGGATATGTCGAAAGCATGGTCTTTTCGTGATACGTTGAGGCCCATGCGTGGCAACATGCTGGTTCTCACGCTGACTGGAGTGCTGGGCATGTTCGGCCGAAGCATGGCTTTCCCCTACGCCTCCCTGTACATCCTGGCCCTCGGCGGAGAGCCCGCCCAAATCGGCCTGATCAACTCGCTGATGCCTCTGGCCGGTCTGCTCGTGTTCCCCCTGGCCGGCTACCTTGCCGACCACGCAGGCAGGGTCAAGATAATCGTGCTCGCCGGCTACCTCTCCTCGGCAACCTTGCTCCTATACGTCTTCGCCCCCAGTTGGCGACTCATCGCCCTGGCTGCGCTGCTGCAAGGCTTCATGGTCATTCAGTTTCCGGCGAGTTCGGCCATCATAGCCGACTCACTGTCCCCTGGGGACCGCGGCACGGGATTTGCGGTAATGTGGGCGCTCATCGGAGCCCCAGCCATGTTCTCGCCATACCTGGCGGGGACGCTGATTGACCTGCTGGGAGCGGACGTGGGTATGAGATACCTCTATGGATTCCTCGCGTTGGCCTATCTGGTCAGCGCCACCATCAACCTTCGCTTCCTCAAAGAAACCTCACAGCCTTCAGGGGCAAGGACGGGCCTTTCGGATATTCCTGGAACCCTCAGGAATGCGTACGCTGGCATTCCGGAGATGCTGAGACAGCTACCTCGGTCGCTGAAGGCTCTCGCCCTGGTCATCATCCTTGGGTTCATGGCCAACGCGATTGCCGGGCCCTTCTGGGTGGTCTATGCAGTTGAGCATATCGGGCTCTCATCCACCGACTGGGGGCTCATTCTCCTGGTAGAGACCGCCCTGAAGAGCTTGATCTACATTCCGGCCGGGGTGATGGTGGACCGCTGGGGCAGGACCAAGTGCGTGCTGGCATCGCTCCTGCTTTCCCTGGTGTCCCTGCCCCTATTCGCCATCTCTTCGAGCTTTATACACGTGCTGCTGATTCGCGCGGCCGCAGCTTTGGCAAGCGCTTTCTCTATACCGGCCTGCTCCGCGTTGATGGCCGACACCGTTCCGAGGGACAAGCGAGGAAGGGTGATGGCTGCTCTGGGGCGGGGAACGCTCATGATCGGGGCTGCTTCTGGGGGGACGGGTGGGCCAGGCGTGGGTTTCCTGGTAACGATACCTCTGATGATCGCCTCTCTTTCGGGGGGCTATCTCTATTCCTGGAATCCTGTCTATCCCTGGGCATTCGTTCTAGTCGCCACGTTGGCCGCCGTGATCCTCTCTGCCCTTTTCATCCGAGACCCAGATGAAGCCGAGCTCTAGCGCGCGCCGGCCGCTATGCTGGCTAGGTGGAAAGGAGCCGGGCGCTCTCCGCAGGTGCGGGCCTCATCTGGCACCGGTGTACCCAGCGGCTGGCGAGTCAGGATCGCAGCCAGGGGCCGGGCCGCGGCTTACGGTCATCGGCCCAGGCTCTCGTGTGCCAGTGCCAGTTCAGTGAGGAGGGAGGCCAGCGGGATGGAGCACCTGTCGGAGGCGCTGCGGGATCGAGTCCCACTGTAGGAAAGTGGAGGCCATGTTTCTGATCGCTGAGAGGAGGGAGTACCATGAGAATCGTGTCAGCCGATATCTATGACGTGAGTCTGTATCCAGAGGGTCCGGGGTGGAATCCGGTCATCTTGCGACTGACCACCGATGAGGGCATCTATGGTCTCGGGGAGGTTGCTCTGGCCTACGGAACGGGCAGTGCCGGGGGGTTGGGGATGCTCAGGCAGATGGTGACGAGCTTTGTCATCGGCGCAGACCCGGTACGCATCGAGGAGATGTGGCATACGCTGTTCCGGCGCACCTTTTGGGGGCAGGGCGGAGGGCCGGTGGTCTACGGCGCGATGAGCGCCATCGACGAGGCACTATGGGATATCAAGGGCAAGGCGGTCGGCTTGCCGATATGCGAGCTGTTGGGAGGCAAGACACACGACGCGATCCGAGTCTACGCGAATGGGTGGTACAGCAGGCGAACGCCGGATGGGCGCCAGGTCTGCGTGAGGCCAGAGGAATACGCCGAGGCGGCCCAGAGGGTCGTGGCCGACGGATACGACGCCATAAAGTTCGATCCGTTTGCGGTGACCCCCGATGGCGTCTGGTCCTATCCCGAGCGGGCGCTCACCCGCGAGAGGGCCAACCTTGCCTTCGCGCGCGTCGCGGCGGTTCGGAAGGCCGTTGGCCCCGGGGTGGACATCCTGGTCGAGGTCCACGGCAACCTGGGCACTACCTCAGCCATTGAGATGGGGCGGCGTCTGGCCGATCTGGAGCCTTTCTTCTACGAGGAGCCTGTGGACGCCATGAACGTGGAGTGTATGCTCAAAGTCTCCCAAAACGTACCTATCCCACTTGCCGCGGGTGAGCGGCTCTATACCCGCTATGGGTTCCGAGAGTACATCGAGAAGCAGGCCATCGACATCTTGCAGCCCGACATGGGTCTGGCCGGGGGCATCACCGAGGTGAAAAAGATCGCCGCGTACGCCGAGACATATGACCTGCACATCCAGCCGCACAACTGCGCTGGTCCCGTGGCCACAGCAGCCTCGGTGCAGCTCGATGCCTGCATCACCAACTTTATCATTCAGGAGTGGTTTCCCTACCGCGACTCTGCCATGTACGAACTGGTCGAGGAGGATTTCGAAAGACAGGCGGTCAACAGCCGGTTCACCATCCCTGACAAGCCAGGCCTGGGCGTGACCTTGAACGAGGAGGTCATCGCCAGATACCCCTGCACCCACATCGGCGCATGAACTGCGCCCTTGGCGCCGAATGTCATCGTCGATAGGCATGGGAGGCCACGCTCGCCGACCGACAGTTCGCCGCCGTAATCGAGGAGGAGTGCAGAATGTCAACCCCAATGCGTGGGGTCTTCACCATCCCTTCAACACCTTTCGATGAGCAGGGCCTGGTGGACGACGAGGGATTGCGTCGCATCGTCGATTTCTGCATCGAATGCGGTGCGCACGGCATCGTCTGGCCGGTGAATGCCAGCGAACTCACCACCCTTTCTGACCAAGAGCGCCTGGCAGGGTCGCGCATCGTCCTGGAACAGGCCGGGGGACGGGTGCCAGTGGTGATTGGAACAGCGGGGGTGTGCGCCGAGCACGCGGTGATGTTCAGTCGCGCGGCGGCCGAGATGGGGGCCGACGCTGTCATCGCCATGGCCCCGTATGTCCGGAAGGTGAGTGATGAGAGAGGGCTCCTGGAATACTACCGGGCCATCTCCCAGGCCATCGATATCCCCATCTTTGTTCAGAACCACGCGGTGGGCACCGATCTCACCGTCAGCATCATGGCGCGCCTGGTGCGAGAGGTGGAGCACATCGAATACATCAAAGAAGAGACGATGCCGGCTACTCACAAGCTCAGTCAGTTGATCGAGCTGGCCGGTCCGAAACTGAAGGGGGTCTTCGGCGGCTCGGGCGGGCGCTACTTGCTGCTGGAGCACCCCAGGGGCTGCGCCGGGCAAATGCCGGGCTGCCACGTCACCGACGTGGTGGTCCGTCTATGGAATGCCTTGGAGGCGGGGGATTTGCAGGAAGCCAAGCGCGTCTATGGCTTGATGGCCCCCCTCTTTGCCATAGAGCTCCAGTGTCGTGGGGCCATCTACAAGGAGGTCCTGCGGCGCCGTGGGGTGATCAAGAGCGCGCGCTCGCGCAACGTGCCACCCGATCGTATGGACGAACAGGATCATCGCGCCCTTGACGACATACTGGCTGATCTGGAGCCATTGTTTACCTGGCGGGGCCCGCAACCATGACGTTGCGACGCTGGGCGAGCAGACCTGGTGAACATCGGTCACATCCCACGACAAGGAGAATCATGTTTCCAAAGGAACTGGTCAGCAGGGCTTGGGTGGATGCGGACAACCCCATGAACATGACCCGACGCGGACATCTGCGGGCTATGGGCTATACCGACTATGACATGCAGCGGCCCTTCATCGGCGTCTGCAACCCCTGGAGTGAACTCAATCCAGGTCACTGGCACTTCCGTATGCTGGCCGATGCGGTCAAGCGGGGGGTCTGGGCGGCTGGGGGCTTGCCACTAGAGTTTCCTACCATATCAATGTGTGAGGTGTTCCACAACATCTCTACGCTCATATATCGCAACCTGATGGCCCTGGACACGGAGGAATTCATCTCTTCGATGCCCTTCGATGGGTTGGTGCTCCTCTCCACTTGCGACAAGAACGTGCCCGCCCAGATCATGGCCCTGGCAACAGCCAACAAGCCGGCGATCATCGTCACTGGTGGCACGCGTCTGGCAGGTTACTGCGACGGGCAGACCGTGGCCTGTTCCACCGACACGCAGCGCTTCCAGTGGAACTATCTGGCAGGCGTCGTGGGCGAGCAAGAGATGCGCGAGGTGGAGATGAACGCCTTCTTCAACACCTGCGGCGCCTGCGGTGTGATGGGCACCGCCAACAGCGTCCAGTCCACCGCCGAGGCGCTGGGGATCACCCTGCCGGGATGCGCTTCCATTCCGGCAGTATACGCCCAACGCATCCACATCGCCGAGGCCACCGGGATCAAGATCATGGAGCTGGTGCAGCGGGACATCCGCCCCAGCCACATCCTGACCCGTCCCGCCTTTGAGAACGCCATTCGGGTTCTGATGGCCACAGCCGGCAGCAACAACCTGGTCATCCACCTGATCGCCATGGCCCGGAGGGCTGGAGTGCATCTGACCTTGGACGACTTTGACCGGATCAGCCGGCAGACCCCTCTCATCACCAGCGTGAAACCTGCGGGGGAGTATACCGTGGAGGAGCTCTACCGGGCAGGCGGCATCACGGCGGTGATGAAGGAATTGGAGCCCCTGCTCGATGCCTCGGTGATGACCGCCACGGGCAAGACGCTGGCGGAGAACCTGAAGACGGTACGGGTGCTGGATCGGCGGATCATTCGCCCGCTGGACGATCCCATCCAGCCAGACGGGGGCCTGCGAATCGTGCGGGGAAGCCTGGCGCCAGATGGGGCGGTCATCAAGACCTCGGCAGCGTCGCGGCGGCTTATGCATCACAAGGGGCCAGCGGCTATTCTCCGCAGCCGAAGGCAAGAGGACATCGACCGAGACCTGGCTCATATTACCCCGGATCACATAATCATCAATCGCTACATGGGCCCGGTTGGCGCACCCGGCATGCCTGAGGTCGGGCCTGCGGGGCTCCCCCGTCACTTGCTGCGCCAGGGCGTGCGCGACATGGTACGCATCACCGATGCGCGCATGAGTGGCACTTCTTATGGCACGATCGTCTTACACGTCGCGCCAGAGGCCGCGGTGGGCGGGCCGCTGGCGATCGTCGAGGAAGGGGACATTGTCGAGTTGGACGCAGAACGCGGTGTGCTCGACCTGCTGGTGGACGACCGCGAGATCCAGCGACGCCTGGCCCAGTGGCGACCTCGGGCACCCGCCTACACCCACGGCTACCGGGCCTTGTGGATTGACCAGGTGACCCAGGCGCCCGACGGATGCGACTTCAAGTTCTGCTCGCAGAAGGACTGGCTCACCAGGCGCTGGCAGAGACCCGACTCCCAGTAGGCGACCGGGAGTGAACCATGGCCAACTTGCCGTCGGCGAGCTGCGAGCCATCAGGCGGGGCTGAGTAGGCGACCTTGCCGGGGCCGTTGCGTACCGTCAGAGCCTAGGTTCGCCACAGCGCGCATCTCGCCGCTGATAGCCAGGCACGCTGCCGCCGGCCCCCGCGTTTCACTGATCCCGCAACGCCGTCCCTCAGCGCCCGGTGGGCGTCGCTCAATGCCCTGCCGCGACGCGGCGTCACGTTGACAGGTCACCAGCCGATCGGTATGATGCGGTGGACGCGCCGCCGTTGAGGCTGCTCCTTGCGCGCTCTTGGACCGGTAGTCACCGTGCCCATCGGCTTGGATGTGACAGAGGCATACGGCTGTTGTGGCAGCTCCGACTGTCGCCAGCGCCGCCATCTCCACTGATCTGGGGATAGCTCTGGGCGAAGAGATGATCTCAATCAACAGGGGATGACAACGTGACAGATACCTCACCAGCAACGGGCACGACGGCTGAGCAGCCTATGCCCCAGATTCCTTTCGGCCCCTACACGATCTCGCGTCTGATCCTCGGCGGGAACCCTATCAACGGGGGCTCCCACATGTCGCGCACCATCGACAACCAGATGCGGCGATACTTTACCCCAGAGCGGATACTGGGACTCCTGAGCGATTGCCAGAGAGAGGGGATCAACCTCTGGCAGACCTGCCCAACGCAGCGGTTCCCCTCAAACCTGGACGTGTACAGGCGACACAGAGAACAGGGTGGCCAGCTCCACTACATGTCCATAGCCACGGGAATGCCCGTCCCGTGGGGACCCCAGGACCCCAACATGATCGCTCGAATCGCGGACGTTGGGGCCATCGCCATTGCGCACTGGGGGTCGTTCACCGACCGGGCGTGGCGAGACGGGCAGATGGATCAGGTGCACGACTTCCTGCTCAAAGTGCGCGATGCGGGCCTGATGGTCGGCGTGTCCACGCACAAACCCGAGGTGGTGGACTATGTCGAGAGCAAGGGCTGGGACGTGGACTTTTACATGACCTGCCTCTATCAGTGCGAACGGACGCGCGAGGAGGTGGAGTCTCTGCTGGGCCACGTACCCGTGCCCGGCACCGGCAGGGAGGTGTACCTGGAGCAGGATCCGCTTCTCATGTGCAAGGTGATCCAGCAAACCCCCAAGACCTGCCTGGCGTTCAAGATTCTGGCCGCGGGGCGCCTTTGCCAACGACAAGAGACTGTGGAGCGGGCCTTCAAAGAGACCTTCTCTCAGATCAAGGCGCGCGACGCGGTCATCGTGGGCATGTACCCCGAGTTCGAAGATCAGGTGCGGCTCAACGCCGACTATGTGCGGAGGTTCAGCGGACTGAGCAAGGATATCTGAGAAGCCAACGATCCGTATAACGCATGCCCTGGGATGCACCTGGCGGGGCCCGTTCGCAGCCCTGGCCAGATAGGCCTCGTTCTTGCAGGCATGGGAAACCGAGAATGCTGGAAGGTGTGTTCATCCATCCAAGCGCAATAGTAGAAACTCAGCAGATAGGCCGGGGCACGCGCATCTGGGCTTTTGCTCACCTGATGGAGCGAGTCTCCATCGGCGCGAACTGCAATATCGGAGACCATTGCTTCCTAGAGTCCGGAGCCATTGTTGGCGACAACGTGACGATCAAGAACGGGAATATGATATGGGATGGCGTTACCCTGGAAGATGGTGTTCTTGTGGGGCCACACGTGTTCTTCACCAACGATCTCTACCCCAGATCCCCCCGACTGCCGCAGGCAAGAGCCAGGTACAGCAATCGGGAATGGCTCGTGCCCACTCTCGTGGGACGAGGTGCGTCTCTGGGTGCTGGCGCAGTCATACTTGCCGGCATCAGGGTCGGCGAGTTCGCCATGGTCGGAGCTGGGGCCGTAGTCACCAGGGATGTGCCCACGTATGCGCTGGTCGTGGGGAACCCAGCACGCACGGTCGGCTGGGTCTGCCAGTGCGGCCAACGCCTGACCTTCACGGGGCAAGTGGCAGCCTGTAGCTCCTGTGGTCTGAGGTTCGTCACCCAAGGTGGCGCGGTCGCTCCCCTTTAGGAACCCGGCCTCTAGCGGCGCTCGCCTTCGAATGTCGTGGCTTCTGGCGGATAACGGAGCTCGGCCGGGCCCTGCTAACCGCCATGAGCAGCATGCCTCGGATGCCAGGTAGAATGGGCAGGGCTCGCCGACGCTAGCAGGACGGCAGCCGCTCAACGGAGAGTGGGCTCAATTGCGCCCTACCCAACATTCTGGCGCGAGCTTCGAGGCGACCCCTTGTCGCATCTTGGCCTCTCAAAGGCCACCAGGGCCACGGGTCAGAAGGCCAGGAGGAGTTCCTTGACTTTCCGAGTGATCGCCAGCCCCTCCTCAAAGGGTCGCTGCCACATATTGCGGCCAAAGATCAGCCCTGTGGCACCGGCCTCCATGCAGGTGCGGGCCTTCTCCAGCAGGTCTTCGTCGCTGATCCTGCTGCCACCGGAAAAGAGAACCATCGTCTTGCCCGCCGAGGCGATGACCTTCTCCACGGCCAGGGCGTAGGCCTGGTTGTCGTCCAACTCCTTCCAGGCCCGGTAGAGTCTTCGGTAGGGAGCCGGGCTATCCTCGTTGCGCGGATCTCTAAACTTGGGCACGTTGAGTTTGACTATGTCCGCGCCCAGCTCATCCGCCAATCGCGCCGCGTAATCCACAGCATAGATGCTGTCCCGCCCTCCCTTGGCCTCCACTGCCGAGCCTCGAGGATAGGACCAGATGATGAGCGGCATAGCATATCGGTCACAGTCTGCGCGCACCCTCCTCAACTGTAACAAGTCTCGATCCTGAGAGGGCGATCCAGCATAGAGCGTGTAGCCCACTGCATCGGCGCCCAGGCGCACGGCATCCTCCACGCTGGAGTCTTGGGCCGAGAAGGCCTCCGCGTCGGATGGGATGTTGGTCTTGCCGTTGAGCTTGAGGATCAGGGGCACCGTTCCCGCATAATCTCTCATGTACTTGCTGGCAAGCCCCACGTGGAAGACTATGCCCGAGTAGCCTCCCTCCCTGGCCAGCCGGCACTGATAGTCTGCGTTGGCACTGGGTGGGTTGGGAAAAAAGTCGCTGGGACCGTGCTCCATCCCCTGGTCGATCGGCAGGAAGAGGGCCGTGCCGTTGCCCGGTCCATGCTCGTAGAGCAGCCGATGCAGGCGCGTTCGCTTGCCCAGGCTGAGGTCCAGTTCATCCAAAGAAGGTCTTTTCGCCATTGGTCACCTCCCGAAGCGTAAAGTACTGGCTCGATTGACATGTCAAGGCCGAGCCATGTTTGCCAACAGAAACTCACGCCGCTCCCAGGTCGCTCACCAAGCACAACCGCCTTCCGCTGAACATCCGAGGGGAGCATACTGATCTGGCTCAATCGGGGCCACTTCTCGACCAGATCTCTAGACAAACTCCCGCACCGCTTCGAGACTGGCGCCCATCGAGGCGTCGGTCTCTCGTTCCACGATGATGTCGATGACCGCCGGCTTTCCCGCCTTCGCGGCCCGGTCGAAGGCGCCACACAACTCCTGAGGCTCAGAGACCCTTTCTCCGTATGCCCCGAACGCCTCCGCCAGGAGCACGAAATCGACGCCGGGACCGTGATAGGTCAGGTCCACAGCGTGCTCGTACCCGTAGGCATAGCGCTGGTTCTGCCGTATGAGGCTCAAGTATCCGTTGTTGATGATGAGGACGACGATGGGAATGCGATGCTTGCAGGCCATGGCCAGCTCCTCTACCATGAAAAGGAACCCGCCATCCCCCATGACCGCGACTACCGTGGCCTCCGGTCGAGCGACCTTGGCCCCAATAGCCGCAGGGAGATCGTATCCGAGAGTGCCAGCACCACCAGACGGCAGATAGGTGTAGGGCTTGGCTATGCTCTGGAGCTGCCCAGACCAGATCTGATTCAAACCGCACCCGGTGGTGAATATGGTGTCGGGCCCAAAGTAGTCATTCATCTCCTGGTAGACCCTCTGAGCCTTGATGGGCACCTGGTCATAGTCGGTCTTGCGGGCCAGGCGGGCCCTCTCCTGGGGGATACTGGCAACCCGCTCGGACGGTGGGCGCGGTTCAGTCCTGGCTTGGGCCTCCTCCATCAGGGCATCGAGCGCCAGCCCGGCGTCAGAGATGATGGCCACCTCTGTAGGTACGATGCGGCCAATGTGAGAGGGTTCGATGTTGATGTGGATGAACTTTCGCCCACGGACATAGACATCCAGCTTGCCCGTGTGTCTATCGCTGAATCGGCACCCTATGCCCATGACCAGGTCCGATTCCAGGAAGAACTTGTTGCCGAAGGGCGACCCAACCTGAATGCCAATGTGACCCACGTGCAGTGGGTGGTCTGCGGCAACGCCACCCGCAGCCATGTAGGTGGTGATGACTGGGAGGGAGAGGTATTCGGCGAACTCGACGAAACGATCACATGCGCGGGCCAGGAGAACCCCTCCGCCCATGATGAGAACGGGCCTGTCGGCTGCCAGCACCAAGTCCAAGGCCCGTCCGATCTTGGTCAAGTCGGGCGCCCGTTTGGCGATGGGGAGGGGAGCATCGGCCTCCGGATCGTAGGGAATGTCAGCCATCTGGACATCGAGAGGAAGGTCGATCAGGACGGGGCCAGGACGACCTTCCTTGGCCACGCGGAAGGCTTCACGCAGCATTGTCGGCACCTGCGTCGGTTCGACGATTCGCCAGGTCGCCTTGCACACCGGTGCCGCGATCTGATGGATGTCCACGCACTGGAAAGCCTCCTTGCCCAGTTGGGCGCGGACGTTTTGGCCGGTTATCGCGATCAAGGGAATAGAGTCGGCTTGGGCCGTATAGAGCCCGGTAACAAAGTTGGTGGCCGCAGGACCAGAGGTGCAGATGGCCAGAGCCAGCCGGCCACTCGCCCGGTAATAGCCGTCGGCGGCGTGTACGGCCCCTTCCTCATGACGTGCTTGATAGTGCTTGATCTGTTTCGAGGCACCCAGGAACTCGTACACTGGATTGATGGCCGCGCCGGGGATGCCAAAGGCAGCCTCGATCCCCTCGCTCTCAAGGATTCTAACCACGACTTGTGCAACACGCATTTTTCCCTCCTCGCCGTACTGTCTGAACCTGGACGACACACACTTCACACACTTCGATCCAGTCGCCCATGTCCGCAAGACAACGTCCATGGGCATCGACCAGGAAAGAGGCAGCTCAACTCCTCCCGAAACCATCATACACGGTTTCTGTATCTCATGACAAGCGGCCGGAACCCTGCGCTGGGGAGGAATGTCCCTTGGGTCTTACACGCCGGGCGACGCTATGGTCCGTTCAGCCCTCATACGCGGCTTTCACTTGTTCTGAGTGCGTCGCCTGGCTAAGTCTGTCACATTGGCGATGAGCAACGCCGCCCGGGTTGACCTCTCAGAGTATCCGGGCTATTCTGAAGCAGGTCGTCGCCTGGGGGCGGGCTGGATGACCTGTGCATGCACGAGCGTATTCACCCGTCGCTGGGCCGTCTCACACCAGTTCAGTTCGAAGAGGACTGGGCGGGCGGCAGGGAGTACCGCGACCCTGCGTGTGACCAGTAATCGTCAAAGTGGTGTACGACTATTGGGGTGAAGCACAAAGAGATGTCCCAAACACTAGGAGGCGTTCCTATGGCTCGGGAAACAGACTTGTTCGAGCACGTGCCTCTTTCCGAGAGGAACCAAGCCACATTGACTGTTGACACATCCGTACGCTCGCCACACCCGGTGAATCCTTTCTTGTATGGCAAGTTCTGCGAGCATCTCGGCCTCAATATCTACAAGGGCATGGAAGCGCAGATCCTCCTCAACCCTACCTTCTCCAGTTGGACCTTTGCTGGGCAGGTCGATCGCCTGAGGAACCTGAACCGCGTGGACGGAGGATTCGTGGTCGAGAGCGACGAGATCAAGATCGCCCAGAGAATCCATACGTACGCCAGGCGTCTGGCCATCCCTCACCCCAGGCAGCTTCTCGATGCTTATGCGGGTGGAGCGGCGTTTGGCTGGATTCGTGTCGGCGACCCCGGGGATGTGCTTACAAGTCCGGATGTCGGTGCCCATTGGGGGCGGGCGCAGCGCATCGAAGTCATCGAGGCCTCCCCAAGCAGCCCCAAAGGAATCGCCCAATGGACCCATTTGCCCTTGCACCGCACGCGGGGGTACGAGTTTCGGCTCGTTGGTCGTGCGGCGACTCCGGTTCAGATCAACCTGACGCTCTCCTCCATGGACGCTGACGGAGGCGCCGGAGCGCCCTTGGCCCGGGCCACGGTCTCGCTGAGCACCGATTGGTCCACTCTGACCGGGAGCCTGACCATACCCGAGGACGCGAACATCCGCCCCGATGCCGTATATCGATTCGCCATCACGGCGGCAAGAGAAGCCAACGTTGTCCTCGACCGGGTGCTCCTGTATCCAGACGACCACGTGAACCATGCCGACCCCGACGTGATCCGTATGCTCAGGGAGGCGAAGCTTCCGTTGTTGCGTTGGCCCGGGGGGAACTTTGTGTCGGGCTACCACTGGCGTGATGGCGTGGGCCCCGTGGATGCGCGGCCGACTCTGCCCAATCCGGCGTGGGAGGGTCTGGAGTATAACTTGTTCGGCACGGACGAGTTCATCGAGTTCTGCCGCGCCGTGGACTGCGAGCCGATGATCTGCGTGAATGCCGGCAACGGCACGCCAGAGGAAGCCGCAGCCTGGGTTGATTACTGCAACGGCTCACCAGACACCCCTATGGGCCGCCTGCGCGCCGACAACGGCTATCCGGAGCCCTTTGGCGTTCGCCTGTGGGAGATCGGCAACGAGCTGTATGGCGAGTGGCAGGTGAGCTGGACGACGCCCGGCGGCTACGTTGACCGCTATCGTCGCTTTGTGCGAGCGATGAAGGCGGTCGATCCGTCCATTCGAATCCTGGCCTGCGGTTCACAGTTTGGCGGGATCGAAGAGGAGTGGAACCGTCGCTTGATAGACGAAAGCCAGGGAACGCTGCGCTGCATCACCGATCACCTCCTCACCGGCGGCCTGGTGGGCCACTCGACCGACCCCACAGAGCTCTATCACTCATTCATGGGCTACGCCGGGACGCTGGCACCCAAATACAAGGCCCTGCGCGAAGCGATGCTGGGGGTGGGAATCGAGGAGCCACGCATCGCCATCACAGAACTTCAGCTTTTCGCCCACTTTTCTGGGCAGTCGCGTCCCAGGGGTGCCCTTTCGCCGGCGACCATGCCCACACCGGCCACCATATCCGAGGCACTGTATGATGCCACCATCATCCACGAGTGCATCCGGATGGGCGAACTGGTGGAGCTCCTGACCCATTCGGCGACGGTGAACCACGGAGGAGGTCTGCGAAAGACGAAGGAGCGCGTCTGGGCCAACCCCTGCCATCATGGGCACGCTATGGGGATGGCGCTGGCTGGCGGAACGCCGGTCAAGGTCAGGCTTGCCTGCGGCACCTTCTCGACGAAGAACTCGTTCGGACAGATCCCCGCCCATCAGGGCGTCCCCGTCCTGGACGCCATGGCGGTCATCTGCGAGGACGGCGCCTCGTTGGTGGTGATGCTGGTCCACCGTTCGGCGACGGCGGGACCAATCGCTCTGGACATCGACCTGGGGGATGTGAGTGTGCAACCAGAGGCCAGGGTGGTCGAGCTGGTGGGCCAGAGCATGTACGACCAGAATAGCCTCGACGAACCCGAGCGGATCGTGCCTCGGAGCTCGACGATCCGTGTGGAAGGCGGCAAGGGATCGCTCATCCTGAAGCCATACTCCCTTACCCGCGTGACCTTCCGCACCCAGTGACCTTGCCGGCACTCTGCCGGACGTCTCCGCGCTGATTCGGACGGCGTGCGAGCGAGACTCTGAGCAGATGTAGGCCATGACTTGACACGTGGGTGAGGATCTGCGGCACGAATCCCTCCAATCAGTGAGACAGGCGCTTTCTTCTTGCCAAATTGCTCAGACAGGGGATTGCTTGGCGCACGGTACCGTTCCCCTGGAATCTTGCTCAGTCCGACAAGAAGACACAGGCTAGACGCAGTGACCTGAGGTGTCTCGCGTCCCGATGGTGCTAGCAGTGACTTCTCGACCAAGTGAGGTCGGAGTACTAAGACGCGGACTCGCCTCCCGCGACGAGCTGCGCGGCCAGGCGGATCGCCTCCACCATGCTCTCCTCGCTTGCCAGGCCCTTCCAAGCGATGTCGAAGGCCGTGCCGTGATCCACCGATGTGCGCACGATGGGCAACCCCAGAGTCACGGTGATGCTGCGCTCAAAGCCGTGGGTCTTGATGGGAATGTGCCCCTGGTCGTGGTACATGGCCACCACCGCGTCGAACTCGCCGCGGATGGCCCGGAAGAAGACCGAATCGGCGGGGATGGGCCCGACGGCCTCGATTCCCTGGGCACGCGCCGCCTCGACTGCCGGGCCGATGGCGTCGATCTCTTCTCGGCCCATCAGCCCATCGTCGCCGCCGTGTGGGTTCAACCCCGCGACGGCCAACCGGGGACGGGGGATGCCCATCTGTCGCATGCCGATGTGGGTGAGGCGGATCGTCTCCAACACGCGCTCGCGGGTGATGAGGGCCGCCACTTCGGCCAGCGACACGTGGCGGGTGACGTGCACCACCCGCAACCCGTCCGTAGTCAGCATCGTGGTTACCCGCTCCTCGCCAAGGAGCGCCGCCAGCAGCTCGGTATGCCCGATGTAGGGGATGCCCGCCGCTTTCAGCGCAGCCTTGTTGATTGGCCCGGTAGCGATGGCCTCTGCCTGTCCCGCCTGCGCCAGCTCCACCGCCCGTTCGACGTAGTCCACCGATGCCCGCCCGGCAGCAGCAGAGACCCGCCCAGGCCGCAGAAGGGCAAGGTCCACGTTGCCCAGGTCAAGCACGTCGGGCATAGAAGGGTCAAAGCGCGCCTCGCTCGCCCGTGAGATGGAGCGAAAGGCTAGCGCCCCTGCAATACGGGGTGCCAGCGCCCCTGCAATACGGGGTGCTAGCGCCCCTGCAATACGGGGTGCCAGTGCGTCCCCCACCAGTGCAGCGGCCTTGGCCAGGACGCCTGCGTCTCCCACGACGAGCGGACGGCAGCAATCCCACACGGCTTTCTGTGACACTGCCTTGGCGGTCACCTCTGGCCCTATGCCGGCGGGGTCTCCCATGGTGATGGCGATGACCGGGTTTATGCTCACAGCCACAATCTCCTCTCGATCTCATCCCCTACCGGCATGTGGGCGAAGTGTTGTTGAATCCTGCCGTGATGCCCGTGCAGCGAGGCGCGGTCTAGCCCGTTGCCTCGGTGACCCATCTACCATAAACTGGGTACTGGCTGCAGATGCACTCCAGGTAGGCTGGCCGATTGTGAGCGTTCGCATCAAAGGCCCGCTTCAGAGCCGGGATGATCTGCGAGGGCTCGGCGATGTCCTCCGCGTAGTAGCCCATGGCCTGGGCGGCCGCTGACATGTCGGCCACGGAATGGGCCGAGACCTCGTGGGTGTATGGATTGTGTCCCGCGCCCCAGAAGCCCGGTCCATAGCCAGCAAACCCCCCGTTGTTGATGTGGATGGTGGTGACCCCGATCTGGTGACGGACCAGGGCCTCAAAGTTGCCGATCATGTAGCCCACGCCCGCGTCACCGGTGATGTTCACACACTGCCGCTCGGGATAGGCCAGCTTGGCTGCCGTGGCCGCTGCCAGCCCGAAGCCCAGGGTGGAGACATTGCCCCAGCCCATGTATCCATGGGGGATGTGCGCCTCGTATATCGTGCTCGTCTGGTCGCGCGTATTGCCCGAGTCGTGGGTGACGAAGGAGTTGCTCCGATCGATCGTCTTCATCAGGTCGCCGTAGACTCGATAGGGGTTGATCGGCACGTCGTCAGACTCCATCAACGGCCGGTACTTGGCCATGAGTTGCTCTTTGCCCGCCCTGATCTCGGCGAGCAGTTCCTCGTTCTTCGCCTCGCCCGCAGTCTGTGACGATGCCTCCTCCATGAGCGCCCGCAGCGCGAGCTTTGCGTCGCCAACCAGCGCATAGTCCACCTTGTAGTTCCTGTTGATGTCCAGTTCATCCACCGTGCACTGCACGATCGTCTTGTCCTTGGCACCAGGAATGGCGTGGCTGAAGCGGTTAATCGAAAGGCTCGACCCAATGGCGAAGAGTAGATCACACTTGTGCAAAAAGTGCTCCGCCAGCTCCCCCCGTACACCAACCGACAGAGGATGGTTTTCCGGAAATGCGCTCTTGGCCTTCAGCGTCGTCATCACCGGAACCTGAGCCAGCTCGGCAAACTGCCGCAGTTCCTCCGTCGCATCCGCATAGAATACACCCTCGCCCACGTACAAGAGGGGCTTCTTTGCCGCCAGCAAGGCCTTCACTGCCGCCTTCACATCGTCTGGGTCAGGCGCCGACTTCCGTCCCTTGACCGGTGTGTAGGGATGTTCTTCCTCCTCGTACTCTCCGAGATCCTGCGACATCATGATTAGCACCGGCCCGGGTCGCCCCGTGCGTAGATAGGTGAACGCCCGATGCATAAAGTCGGGCACGCGCTCCGCCCTGTCGATCTGGCCGATCCACTTGGTCACAGCCCTAAAGCCCAAGGTGATGTCATAGTGGCTGCGACCCACGGCTCCCGAGGGGACACTGTCCGTAAAGCACAGCACCGGCGATGAGTCTTCGTATGCTTGGGCAATCGCCCCATAGGCCATCTGGATGCCGGCCGCGTTGACGCCTCCCATGACGCTGCATACGCCAATCTCTTTCCCCCCCGTAACTCGCGAAAAGGCGTCGGCAACGGCCACCGCGTATCTCTCATCCCGCATCATCAGGATGGGAACGCCCTCCTCGCCCAGCGCGTTGTTCACGCTGCATGTAGGGAAGATGGAAACCCAAGGAACTCCCTCAGCCTTAAGAATCCGTGCAACTCCCTTTGCTGCAGAGACTTTCATTCCCTCTCTCTTTTCTTCTGATGTGCCCGTTCCCACGGCCGCTCCCGCAGGCCCCGGCATGGCTGAGCGGGCGAAGCGAAACGGTGCTCGCCAGGCGTTTTGGCCTGGCGGCCCGACCTGGGACAAAGCGGTCACGCCTTGGGGGTGGCGGCCCAACTGCTGGCCCCAACCCGTGTAGGCTGCCTTGCCCCGCCGTACGATTCAAGACAGGACAGAGCCTGGAGCTGGCCATTCCCTGCCGTTCACCTTACAGTGAAGCCAGGAGTTCCCGCATGCCCTCTCCCTGGCGCTTGCACCAGTCAAACAGGGTGCGGATGTCCCAACCGATGCAGAAGTGGCGAACGCCCATATCGAGATAAGGCTTTGCTTGCTCAAAGCTGCCCACTTCTACACGAGGATGGACACCAACCCCCAGGGCCGTCTCGATCATTCGGCGGTGGACCTGTTGCACGGGCTCGCTGCCTCCCTGTCCTGGCACGCCGATGCTGATCGAGTAGTCCGTGGGGCCGAACTGGACCATATCCACGCCCCCCACCGAGAGTATCTCATCCAGGTTCTCTATGGCTCCCCTTTTCTCGATCATGAGGGCGATTACGACGTCGTTCATCGCGTCAACCCACCCCTGCCGTCCGCCTTCCACAACATAGCCAACGTTGCGCCGCATGGCGGCACCATGTACGCCGCCGGCCTCTGGTGTCTCAGCGCGCACCAGACGCACGCACTCGCGCGCTTCATCGGCCGACCGACAATCGGTGAAGAGCACGTTCTGAATGCCAGAGCCCAGGGCTCGCTGAGCGATGAATCCTCGGGTCTGTTCCTCCACCTTCATCATCGAGGACATCTCTGGGAACAGATCGATGGCCCGGCCAAAGTTGTCCATCTGTTCCAGGCTGAAGGACGAGTACTCGCCCACGTACTCGATGTAGTCGAAGGCGCCCGAATGGCCGATGATCTCGACAACCCCTGGCCAGGGACTGATCACATGGGTGCCGATGGTTGGTTTGCCCTCGTTGAGTAACTGTCTGAGTCTGTTGGGTCTCATGTTTCACCTCTGCAAGTGGTTTTGTGGAGAATCATGCCGAACAAAGCATCAGTCCCGATGAGCTGGAAGATGGCTAGCCGACGGATGACGCCCGTGCCGACGAAGGCCCCCATCCCGCGTGAGTCGGTCGGACCCTCTTGCCGCGAACCCCCGGATTTCGCCGCAAGGATCCGAGCGTCCCCGCTCTACAGCGCCGCAGGCATCTCGATCCCAAGCTTCTCGGCAACTTCCTCCAGCCGGCGCACGGTGCCCTGGGGGAGAGGAATGCCGTTGCGCTCCCTCTCCTCATGCACCCGGTCCTCCGGCTCGCCGGGAACAAGTATCTCCTCGAACCCGTCCGCTCTGGGCAGTGCCTTGATGCCGTCTATCACATTGTCCACATGTGCCTTGTATTCCTCCACGTCGGTGAACATGCCGATGTTGATGGCAGCCACGACGCTGTTCTGAGTGCTCCGCTTCGGTTCTCCGCCCATCAACACCGATTCCAGCAGAGGATTTCCCACCATGAGACTGGAAAGGCACTCGAACATGAGGGCCAACCCCGATGCTTTGGCCCCCCCAAAAGGAAGCAAAGCGGCCACCTGCTTGGGATCGGTCGTGGGATTGCCGTCCTTGTCCAGTGCCCAGCCCTGGGGTAGGGGAATGCCTTTGTCGGCCGCAAGAGAGACTTTGCCGCCTGCCGCAACACTCGTAGCCATATCAAGCACGAGAGGACGATGCTTCTTCGCGGGCACGGCTATGGCGATGGGACTGTTATGCACGCCAGCCGCTCTGGCACCATAGGGTGCCATGTTTGGTGGGCTGCATACGATTGCCAGCCCGGCCATGTCTTCCGCTGTCGCCATCAGGGCGTAATAGCCCATAGCTCCCTGATGGGTCGTGTTTCGGATGAGACACCACCCGATACCCACCTGCCTGGCCTTCTCGATCGCCCGTCGGGTGGCCATCACAGTGACCACCGGACCGAAGGCGTGATCGGCCTCGATCAGCAGGGTGGCCGGGGTCTCCTTCACAACCCTTGTGTTGGGGTGAGGATTCATGCGCCCCCGGGCCACACCCTCCACATAGGACGGGATCCTTAGGACGCCGTGCGAATCCACCCCGCGCAGGTTGGCCCACACCAGCACATCCGCCTCGATCTCTGCATCCTCGGGAGGCAAACCCGCCCGCACGAATACCTGTTTCGTGAACTCCCACAGCGCCTTCGATGCTACGCGAACCTCTCCCTGTGTCATTGCTTGCCTTTCTGTTTACCCTCGCTCGTTTCTCCGCCCGTATTACACGCACGAGGACGCTCGCCATACGCTTGGCGAGCAGCTCCAATGCATCGCCGAAAACGCTCACCGTCCAGGTCCGGTGGACCCGTGCCTGGGCGTCTCTCTAGCCGGGCAGATACTCGGCCGCCCAGCCCACGCCGAGTTCCTGCAGCTTGGCGACCGTTGGCACGCCCGTCTCCCGGTCCCAGCCCATCATCGCGTAGTAGGTGTCGAGCGCTCTGCGCAGCTCCCCGGGGTCGATGCCGCCGTCGGCCAAAGCCCCGCCCCTGGTGGGGACGTAGCTTCGTTCGGCCAGACGGTCATCCTCGACAGTGAGTCCCTCGCGCATGTTGAAGGTGCGCGCCAGGGTCATGGCCCGCTCGCCCACTCTGAGCAGTTCGTAAACGGTGACATCCCAGCCCGTCGCTGCCCGGGTCATCTCGACCAGGTGGTCAAAGCTCCATCCCGGCATCGAGCACGTGATCAGGCAGTTGTCCATGATGGAGGCCATGGAATTGTAGATCGTCGCGCGGACTTTTTCCGGCCCCAAGCTCTCCAGAGCCATCGGCTCCAGCGCGCCCATGCCTCTGAGCCTCGCGCTGGGCAGGAAGCCCTCCTCGTCGGCGTTGATCAGCCAGGTGTCATGCAGAGAATGGCAGTGGTCGGCGCCGGTGGGTGATATAGCATAGCCGATGGCCAAACCGCGCTTCAGGCGCGGCTCGTGCATGGGATATGCTTGATTCTTGCTGTGTACGGCAAACATCTCGGCCCCCTGGCCAATCTTGGCGGCGGCGGGGGCCAGCCCCTCGGCCAGCAGGTCGCCCAGACCCTCACGACGGGCGATCTTTTCCACCATCTGGATCATGGCATCGCCGTTGCCGAAGCGCAAGTCGATGCCGCCGGTATCCTCCAGGGTCAGCAGGCCGTTCTCGAAGCATTCCATGGCAAAGGCGATTACCACCCCCGCGCCGATGGTGTCCAGCGAGTAGGCGTTGCATAGCTCGTTGGCCCTGGAGACGGCCACGATGTCGCTCACCCCACAGCAGGAGCCTAGCGAGCCGATGGTCTCGTATTCGGGCCCGCCATAGTCGGGATCCACCTTGTACGACTCTGTCTCAGCCTGCACCACCTTCTTGCAGCGCACAGCGCAGGCATAGCATCCCTCCATGCGGATGCCGATCTTGTCCATGACATATTCCAGCCCGCCGATCTCGGGGAACTCACCGTCGCGAAAGTTGCGGATGGGCAGATTGCCCTGCAGAACGCCATCCTCGAGGGGACCTCCACCGGTGCCCCATTTGCTCAGGCCTCTGGGGTTCTCCCTTACGTCTCGGGCCTTCTGTCGAGCCATCTCGCGGATCGTCTCCGCGTCGGCCCCTTCCAGGTTCGCCGTGCCCAGGGCGGCCACCGCTTTGAGCTTCTTGGAGCCCATGACCGCGCCCAGGCCCGCGCGCCCACCGGCGTCCTTGAGTCCGTTCATCACGCAGGCGTAGCGCACCATGTTCTCCCCGCCTGGGCCGATCATGGTCAGCTCAGCGCGGCTCTCGCCCAGCTCTTCGCGAATCATCTCCTGGGTCTCTTTGGTGGTCTTGCCCCACAGGTGCGTCGCCTGGCGTATCTCGGCCACGCCGTCCTTGACCCAGAGATAGACCGGCTTGTCGGACGCGCCCTCGACGATCAGGGCGTCAAAACCCGCGCGCTTCAATTGGGCTCCAAAGTTGCCCCCCACCTCGGTGGCCCCAAAGCCGCCGGTAAGCGGCGACTTGGCGCCCACAGCATTCCGCGAGGCCCCCGAGATCGCCAGGCCGGTCAAAACACCGGGCGCAAAGATCAGTTTGTTATCGGGCCCCAACGGGTCGGCGCCCGCCGGCACCTCCTTGAGCAAGACATCGGCGATGATGTTCCAGCCGCCCATGTAGCGGCGAAAGTAGAGCACCCCGGGCTCTTCGACCCGCGTCGTGCCCTCGGTCAGGTTTAGCCGTAGGATCTTGTTGTGAAATGACCTGGACATGGTAACCTCCTGCGATCTATGGAGTGATCAGATGCCAGCGTTCGCCGTTCCTTCACAGAGGATACACTCCCCCGCCCACTTGTCAACCCTGGGTGACAGAAGCCAATGCGCTATGGCGCGTTCCTGTACGGCAGATCGGGTGTCGGCGTCCGCGAGAGCGCTATTGGCTGGGCTCCGACGGGCCACGCCTTCTGGCTCTGCCATGTCTACGACCAGATCGACGGCGAGGCCCTCCTTCAGAGAACGCTTGTGGGTCCGCCGCTTGGGCAGGTGAGCAGCACTGCGCACACCGCCCACCAACCGTGGCCGCGCTCCCCCGAACATCGAAGCTGCTGCAAAAGTCGGGGGACGCCCGTTTGCCGCCCCACCCCCGCTACTGTCGTATAGATTCTATCTCAGTGGGTTGTGTTTGGTAGGGGCGCATCGCGATGCGCCCCTACGCCCAGCCATAGTCTGCAACACTCCCCATCCTCGGGGGAGTATACTCATTTAGCCGAGCCGAGGCCACTCGTCGGCCAGGCCTCCGGACGCAGAGGATGACCTTGCCATCCCGACCTACTCCAGTCCTTGGAGGGGCAGCTTGCCCCTTGCATGCCAAGGCGATCGTACGTCTTCTCAGGCCCCATCGCGGACAGAACGTGCTGCTAGGCGATCGGTGATCCGTCGAATTCCAGTCTGACCACCAGCACCGAGCCCGCGAACTCATTGACCGGCAGGTTGCGCAGGCGCAGATAATGCTGCTTCTCAGGAATCAGAAGGCCGCCTTCCCTCATGTGCAATGTGGGGAGGTCGGCCAGCGATACCTCCACCTCCTGGCCAGTGTTGAGCAGCGTGGCTCTTCGGGGAGCCTTGCCGATGGGCTTGAGCAAGACCCGCTTCATGGCCGGGAACTTGTGCAGGTGGACGTAGAGGGTATTCCCCTTTCGAGTGAGCAATACGTCGCGGTTCTCGATCAGGTGCGAGGCGGGATCTGCGCCCAGAAAAGACTCTTTCACCGCGCCGTACCACTGACCGATGGTTCTCAGGATGCGAACCGCCTCGTCGGGCATGGTGCCATCGCTCATGGGACCAACATTGAGCAAGTAGCTGGCCCCCTTGGCCAAGGCCTTGTCGATGCTGTAGATCAGATGGCGATCAGAGTAGTAATCCTCGTCCAACTTGAAGCCCCAGCTCTCCCGACCCACCGACTGGTTGGCCTCGGTTGGCCGCTTGAAGGCCAGGATCTGGTCCACAGAGCTGTCGTAGTCACGCTCTGGCGTGCCAAAGTCCCCCGCGTCGAAACCGCGGTTGTTGATGACCGCCCCAGGCTGCAGAGAGCGGATGATCCCGTTAATGGAAGGATCTACGATCCCGGTCACGTTCATGTCCCACCAGAATCCGTGGATCTGCCCGTACTGAGTGCACAGCTCTCGCACTTGCTCGATGAGAAACGCCCTATACTTCTCGAAATCGGGTTCATCCCCTGGTTGGGGATCGGGAAGCTCGTGGCTGCGCCCCTGGTTGGGGTAGTTGGGGTGATGCCAGTCAACGACCGAGTAGTAAAGGCACAAGGGGAAACCTCGACGGTGACAGGCATCAGCCAGCATCCGCAAGACATCCTTGCCGTACGGGCTGTTCATCACGTTGTAGTCTGTCTGAGCGGTGTCCCACAGGCAAAAGCCATCGTGGTGCTTGGTCGTCAAGCAGACATACTCCATGCCGGTTTCCTCGGCCAGGTCGAGCCAGGTATCGGGATCGTACTTGACCGGGTTGAACTCATGGATGAGCTTCTCGTACTCCCTGCGAGGCACACTGCCTCGCCACTGGTGCTGTTCGTGCCAGGCGGGGATGGAGTAGAGTCCCCAGTGCACGAACATGCCGAACCGCTTTTCAAAGAACCAATCGCGTCCGTCGCCGAATCGTTGGACCATGATCTCGCTCCCTCCATGATACGATACGCGTAGATGACGGCAGATCCCTATCGACCTCACTCTTGATACCTCTGCACCTCGAAGGCGCAGGGGGAACCAAGCGTGGCGATCCCACTTTGCATCAAGTCCTTGCCAGAGTCTTGGCCCCTGGCCTCGTCGAGTCGTTCAGGAGTCCAACGGATTGACAGTCCGCCGGGTCGGGCTGGTGCCCCGAGTCCACAGGCTGTAGGAGAAACACCCCTCTGGGGGCAAGACGGGGTGGGGTGGAGCCAATAGGCGACAGGGAGTGGAGGTGAATGGCGGCTGGGTCCCCGCCTTAGAAGCATCTCTTCCGAATGGTGTTCTTTCATCGAGACTCCTGCCGGTTGCAACAGCAGAAGCCAGGGCTGCGTTCAATCCCTGATCCACTCCCCACGCAGCTCCTCGCGTGACGCCGCTGCCGCTCTGAAGGACGGATCGAGCCGGATGGCTTTCGGCGTGCAACTTATCTCGCATTGCCCACAACTGGCGCAGCGATCGTAGAAATGCAAGATGCGAATTCCGCCCCCGTCCAGGTGCTCGACAACCAGGCTTCCTGTGGGGCAGTCTCTCGCACAGCGCCCACACCCCACGCAGGCGTCGATGTCCACCACCACTTGTCCCCTGTACGACTCGCCCAGGTCTAGTGGACCGTAGGGAAACGAAACCGTTGTGCGCTTCTGCAAAAAGTTCTTGAGCAGGTGCGGCACCAGGTAGGTGCGCGAGGTCCGACGAGACATGTCACGCCTTTCCCATCCATATGGTGACCACCATCTGCAGTATTCCCAACGGGACTAGCACGCGCCAGCCGCTTTCTGCCATCTGGTCAATGCGCAATCGGGCATACGAGACCTGGACGAAGGCCAGCCCCACTACAAGGAAAACGACCTTCACGGCATAGATGGCAAACCCCCAGTGAGCCCAGATCCTGTCTGCGCCTCCAAGATAGGCTGCCACCAGAAGGTTGATCCCTACCAGGGTCTGCAGGGAGACGGTGAGCTTCCAAAGAGCCAGTTTGCGCCCACTGTATTCGGTGAGAGGGCCTGCCCCGAGCTCCGACTTGGCATGGGGGATGTCGAAAGGCACGCGTTTCAGTTTGCCGATCAAGCCGACCATCGCCAGGGCAAACCCCACCGGCAGGAAAAAAACGTGCCATCGGTAGCCTTGCTGTGCGTCCATCAGGCCCGTGACGCTCCACGTCTGGGAGTAGACGGCTGGCGCAGCCAAGCTCATGAGCAAGGGGACTTCATAGGAAAAGTACTGCAACAGTGAGCGATTGCCTCCCATCACGCCATAGACACTCGGAGTGACCCAACCGGCAAGAAAATAGGCCAGGGTCGGGATGCTCAGGAGAAAGAGCACCACGATCAAGTCTCCTTCAAACGGGTAGACCACGCTGTTTCCAACGGGAATGCACAGACCTGCGGCCATGGTGCTGGCCATCGACACCATCGGCAACAGTGCGCTAATCTTCTCATCGGTGCCGAGAGGTGATATGTCTTCCTTGGCGAGTAGCTTGAGCAGATCGGCCATGGGTTGGAACCACGGGGGACCAACTCGCCCCTCGCCGCGTGCGACGAGCTTGCGATCGAGCCAGGTAATGAACAGCGAAGCGACGATGAGATACAGAGCGCCAGGGAGAATCAGCACTTGGGCCAGCTTTGCCAGGGTCTGCACTCTAACCTCCTACCTGTCTGCACACGCGACACAGAGATCGGCGCCGGCCATCACCGCGGCCACGTCAGCAGTCTCGAGCCCAGGAAGCAGATGGCTGATGACCATGAGCATGGGCAGCGTGGGGGTTCTCACCTTGATCCGAGCCGGGCGTTCGCTCCCGTCACTTCGCACGTAGTAGATCAGCTCCCCCCGAGGGGCCTCGCAGCGGGTCACCACCTCGCCGGGCGGAACGCGCCGGGGCGCACCTACCGCAAGAGGGCCCCCAGGTAGAGCTTCAATCACCTGGTTGCAGATACTGAGACTTTGCATAATCTCCATCAAGCGAACCTGGGCACGACTCCATACATCCCCCTCAGATGCGCTGATGACCTCGAATGCCAGCGAGGGATAGGCAGCATAGGGTGCAGCGCGGCGGACATCCACCGTGCAGCCCGAGGACCGAGCCGCGGGGCCCACCACTCCGTAACTGTGAACCATCTCCAGGCTCATGTAGCCTACATTCTGGGTACGCCGGTGAAAGGATCGATCGCGATCAAGCAACTCCCTGAAGAACTCCATCTGCTCGGCGAACGTGGCTAGCTGGCCCTCGAGCAAACGGGCTTGCTCTGAGCTCACCCCAATACGAACCCCTCCGATGATGTTCGCGGAATGCGACACCCGCCCGCCCGACAGTTCCTCCATGAGATCGAGGACGATCTCACGGTCCCGCCAGGCATACATGAAGATGGTGGTGAAGCCGATGGCCTCTGCCAACACGCCCAGCCACAGCAGGTGACTGTGGATGCGTTCCAGCTCGCACATGAGCACCCGGATGTAGGCCGCCCTGGGAGGAATCTCGAGCCCCAATAACGCCTCGACGGCCTGACAATAGGCTGTGGTGTGTACCTGGGAACAGATGCCACAGACGCGCTCGAAGAGGTGCACGTTTTGGACGTAGGTGCGTCGCTGACAGAGAAGTTCGATGCCTCGGTGCACGTAGCCAATGCGCATAGAAGCACTGACAATGCGTTCGCCGATTGCCTCCAACACTAGGGAGAGCGGCTCCTTCAGCAAAGGATGTTGCGGGCCGATGGGGATGGTGATCCGGCTCATTGGGCATCTTCCCTTGATAGCAACGGGGGAGGGGCGTCCCAATCGTCAGGCAAGAGCAAGGGGCTGAGATCGGGGTGACCGGCAAACTCGATGCCCAGAAGCTCGTGAACCTCTCGCTCGTACCAGTCTGCAGCGGGAATCAACCCAGCAAGCGTCGGCAGGCTTGCCCGAGATTTGGGACATCTCACGCGCAGGGTGACACCCCTGCCCGACCAGAAGTGATACAGGACCTCCAGTTCTTGGCCGCTGTCCAGCCCGGAGATGGTCGAAAGATGGTGGAAATGGCCCTCTTGCAGGATGGCCCGCACCGCCACGACCAGTTTGCCGGGAGGAACATCTGCAAACAGCTCGCCCCCTAAACCCTCTCGCAGCCTGATTGAATTGTCTTCGCAGGATCGCTGCAGGGCATCGCTGATTCGATCCATATCCATCATATAGACTCCAGAAGGCGGACCAGGGCATCGATCATCGCTTCAGGTCTACAGGGGCAGCCAGGGACGTACATGGACACGGGCAGGACTCGGTCGATGCCTCCCAGTACGTTGTAGCCCTCTGCAAAGATCCCGCCCGAGCAGGCACATGCTCCCACGGCGGCGACCCATTTTGGCTCGGGTATCTGTTCGTAGATGCGCAGCAAGCGATCGCGCGACTGGCGCGTCACCGGCCCCGTGCATATCAGGATGTCGGCGTGACGCGGCGAGGCCTCCTTGAGGATGCCCAAGCGCTCAATATCGTAGCGCGGGGTGAGCAGATCCAGGAACTCGATATCACAGCCGTTGCAGCCACCACTGTTGAAATGAAGCACCCACGGGGAACGCCGCCTGGCCCAGCGTATGATGCGCTCCACTATCATCCTAACCCTCACCCTTGACCAGAACATCCACACAGACCGCAATGCCCACGACGTAGATCGTGACCAGCAAACGGACATCGAGTTCACCCGGCAACATGGCGGCTACTAGCGTGCCCATGTGAACCACGACAAACATCAGCGCCAACCGGAAGAATCTCTTGTAGGAGAGCTGGGTCTCGCCAGGGGTGAGATCCTCGCCACAGGCATAGGGCAGGCGTTTGCCGGGCGAGTCCTTGCCCCGTGGGGCCCACCGGCCGCCAAGCCAGTGGAGCGCGGCGGCAACGCCCAGAAAGAGAGCAATAGCGACGGGCGGGCTGGCGATCCAATCAGACGTCACGCCTGCTGCCCCCAGGTTAGAAGAAAGCGAGCGGCCTCCCTGGTCAAGGCCAGCACAGGCTGGGGGAAGACCCCAAGACCGACCACCACCAGGGCCAACACAACCGTCGGAACGAGCATCCACGCGGACACCCTGATTCGCTCTCCATCATTGTCTGGCCTTTTCAGGATTCGGCCGACGAGAGGCAGATAGTATCCCAGACTGACCAGGCTGTTCACCACAAAGACTGCTATGGCCAGGCTGACCCAGGGTCCGGCAATGTCCAGAGCACTCACAACTAGCTGCCACTTGCCCACAAAACCAGCCAGCAGCGGCACGCCCGCCAGCCCCGCCAGGCCTACCACGAAGCAGGCCGCGGTGACTGGCACTCGGCCGACGATGCCGTCAAGCTCCTCGATGAGCGTGGCATCGCAATAGAAGTGGCAGATGCCCTTACACAGAAAGGCCAGCCCCTTCATGGCCGCGTGTGCCACCAACAAGAAGAACCCAGCAGACACCGCTTCGGGTCGATTGTAGGCCAGCCCCAGGCCAAGCGCCATCATGATGTAGCCCACTTGCGCGATCGAGGAATAGCCGAGCAGGCGCTTGCCGTAGACCTGCATCAATGCCAATGCGTTGCCCACGGTCATGTTGGCCAGCGACAGGCCCACCAGCAGCCAGCCCAGGCGGCGGGCTGGCCAGCCCATCCCAAGCCCTGCTTTGACCAGCACGTACAGATTCACCTCGATGACGATCCCGGAGAGCATGGCGCTGATGCTGCTGGGCGCGCGCCCGTGAGCGTCTGGCAGCCAGGTGTGCGCTGGCACCAGGGCACCCTTGATGGCGTATCCGGATAGCACAAAGGCCATCCCCAAGGCCCCCCACGGCGCTGTCCCCCGCCCGCTCAAGGGGAGTGATAGGGTTCCCGTCTCCCGATAATAGTGACCGACTCCTGCCAGCAGAAGTATGCCAGCGGTGGCCCCCATGATGGCGTACTTGAAGCCGGCTTCGATGGCTGTCTCTGTGCGCCGGCGAAAGGCCACCAACACGTATGCCGCTGCGCTGGTGAGCACGGTAAAGAGATACAAGGTGAAGAGATCGACCGCCATGACCATGCCAGTCAGGCCGCCCGAGAGCAGGAGCAGCAGGGGATAGTAGTGCTCGTAGCGATGATCCAGGGCGAGATAGCGGCCCGAATAGAGAGCGACCAGCAGCCCCAGGCCCAGGCCCACAAAGGTTACCAGCATCCCGCCCGGCTCAGCTCGCAGAACCGGTGCCTGCGCGCTGACTGGCCACGCGGGTTGGCGGGTCGCGGTCACCTCGCTGCCGAGCTGGATGGCGAGGGCCAGACTCACAGCGTACACCGCGGCGGTCAAGGCCGCCAGGGTTTCGTTGCGCCGGCTGACGATGCGCCCCACCAGGTAGACCAGAAAAGCACCCAGGCCAAGGGCCAGTAAAGGCGCCAGCACGGAAGGGTTGCCCATGGCTATCTCCCCAACCCAAGCAGCGAGGTGGCCCTGTTCGCCCAACCGTAGATGGGACCAGGAAGCAAAAAGACGGCAAAGGCAAGAGCCACCAGGAGGTAGAAGGACCAGCGCATTGCCGGGTGGTTCTGTCGAACCTGGAGACCAGGTGGCTCTGGCCCGAGCACCAGGCGGGTAGCGAACCAGATGGCGTACGCCGCCGTAAACAGGGGCGCGAGAAGCTCCAGGTATCCCAGAGTCGGGTAAGACGATGACAGACCCCCGGCAAAGATCATCCACTCGCTGTGAAAGGCGCAAAACGGGGGCACCCCGGTGATGGCGATGGCGCCGATAGATATCCCCGCGGCAATACCAGGCATGGATCGAGACAGCCCTCCAAGCTGGTCAATCCGACGTCGGCCGGTCGCGCGCATAATCAGTCCCACGCCCATGAACAGCAGGGCCTTGAGAATCCCGTGGTTTATGATGTGAAAGATGCCCCCGGCGATGCCTCGTGGCGTCATCGATGCGAGGGCAAAGAGCACGTAACCCATCTGGCTGACGCTTGAGTAAGCCACGATGCGCTTGATGTCGCGACAGGCCAGACACATAAGCGCCCCGTACACCTCCGAGGCGAGCGCGAGCAGCATCACCGGAAGCTGAAGGGCAGCCAGGCCGGCCGAGCCGAGAATCATCATGGGGAAGCGCAGAATGCCGTATGCCCCCATGCTCAACATGGCAGCAGCCAGCATGACGGTGACCGGCATGGGAGCGATGGAGTGAGCATCGGGCAGCCAGGTATGCAGGGGGAATACGGCCAGTTTCACGCAGAATCCCACCATCATGAGCGCCGCCACCCAGGTTCGCTGGGATCGGGGAATGCCGGACAGTCGGGCTGCAATCGTGCCCAGGTCCGAACTCCCCGTCGTGGCGACCAGCCAGGCGATCGAGATGAGAACGAGGAGCGAGCCTGCCTGGGTGTAGATAAAGTACTTGAGGGTTACCGCTCCCACGCGCTCGCCCTCCCCCCATCCGGCCAGGAGCAAGCTGGAGGCGACCAACATGCTCTCCCAGAATACAAAGAAAAGGAGGGCATCGTCGGCCAAGAGAGTGCCCAGCATGCTTCCCATGAAGGCCAGTATCAGGGCATAGCAGAGATGCGTACGCTCGTGCCCGAGCAGGTAGCCCCAGCCATAGAGGATGGCTACAAGGGACACTCCCAGAACGTTCACCAGGAAGGGGAGCGCGAGCGCGTCGAGTCGGAGTGCGAACTGAACGCCCATGGCTGGAATCCACGGCACTCTCAAGACCGGATCGACCCGCGACCCCGGATCAAGGCAAAGGGCGAGGAGGGCCACCAGAGATGCCAGGGCGGTCACCAAGGCAGCCCCGCCAGCCAGCCGCCGTCGCCCGCCTGCCAGGAGCGCCACCAAAGCGCCCCCCGCCCAGGGTGCGCCCACCAGAACCAGCAGCCACCAGTGCCTCACTGTCACCCCCTCAGCGCGTGAACGCGGCGATGGTGAAGGCGACCACCGCGATTACGCCCAGACTCGCCCAGAGCAGATTGCGACGAAGTCGCCCCACATGCACGTCCTGCAAGGTGCGCCCGATGGACCGCGCCAGACGAACGCCCCCCCGGTTGAGGCCCTCCAGAATCCGCCCCTCCAGGGCCGATGCGGTCAACCGAGACAGCGCCTTGACCCCTTCAGCCAATCGGCGATTCCCGGCCTCCAGGAGATGTCGTTCGATGGTGCGCGCAGCGCGAACCAACGCGTCAAGACCTGCAAGGGCACCCTTTCCATCTGCTTCCCACGTCCACTTGACCCGTCTCGGAGCTCGTGCTCCGGCGAGACACAGCACCACACG
>DATKWG010000135.1:0-24824 GCA_035529675.1 Anaerolineae bacterium | reverse complement strand
AACGAGGGCGGGTTGGGCTATGCTGTCATGATGGAAAGAGCCGGGCAGGCAGTGGCGCTGGCCATCAGAGAGCGAGTGGCGCTTGAGTCGGCCAGGATTCTCATCCTTGTTGGGCCGGGCAACAATGGCGGCGATGGATTGGTGGCTGGGCGCTACCTGCACGAGTGGCAGTGCGAGGTCACCATCTACATCTGGAAGCGGGACAAAGACGACGATCCCAACTTGATGCGGGCCCAGGCGCTGCAAATACCCATCATCTGGGCCAGCGAAGACGGCGAGTTCCAGCAACTGGACGCCGTCGTCCAAGAGTGCAACGTCTTGATCGATGCTCTGCTGGGGACTGGCGTGACTGGGCCCTTGCGCGGAGGTCTGCGGGATCTCCTGGGCGCCGTTCATCGATCGCTGGATGCTCGCGCCACCCGGCCCGCCAAGGATGGTGTCCCACTGCGCAACATCCTGAGTCCCCCTGGCAAGGAGCAGCGGTCTGGCCGGCCCCTCTTGGTCGCTGTGGACGTGCCCACGGGACTGCATTGCGACACCGGCGAGATAGACGAACTGGCCCTGAGCTTTGATGTCACCGTGACCTTTGCCTACCCCAAGCGCGGTCACTTCTTGTTCCCTGGGGCCAGGCACGTGGGAGAGCTGTTGGTGGCCGACATCGGCATCGATCCCGAGCTGGCCGAGGGAGTAGCCGTGGAGGTTGCCACGCCAGAGCAGATCGCGAGTATGTTGCCTGCACGCCCGCTCGACGCCCACAAGGGCACCTTTGGCAAGGCGTTGATCGTCGGTGGATCAGCCAACTACGTGGGAGCCCCGTGCCTGGCTGCAGAAGCTGCCTATCGCGTCGGCGCTGGGCTGGTAACCCTTGCCGTGCCCCAGAGAATCCACCCTCTCGTGGCTGCCAAGGTGACCGAGCCCACCTTTCTGGTACTGCCCGACGACATGGGCGTTCTGGTGCCAGCAGCCCTGCGTGTGCTGGCTGAACGAATCGAGGACTATGACGTACTCCTTGTGGGGCCAGGCTTGGGCACAGAGCAGAGTACTGAGGACTTTGTCTCGGGCTTCATCAGTGGGCAGTGGCAGGCCGGGCCCAAGCCAATAGGTTTTGCCGTGTCGCGCCGCAGCTCTCAGGAACGGCTGATACTGCCGCCCCTGGTATTGGACGCCGACGCCCTGAACCTGCTCTCTGGCCTCGACCGCTGGTGGGAACGCCTGCCAGCGGAGAGCGTGGTAACACCTCATCCGGGGGAGATGGCCCGGCTCGTCGGCTGCGATGTGCCCACCGTTCAGCAGGATCGCATCGGCACGGCTCGCGACGCAGCACGTCGGTGGAACTGCTCGGTGGTTCTCAAGGGGGCCTATTCCGTGGTAGCTTCACCCGAGGGGACGGTGACCATCATTCCTTTTGCGAACCCTGCCTTGGCTACAGCCGGCAGCGGAGACGTACTGGCCGGTGCCATCGCGGGCTTGATGGCCCAAGGGATGCCGGGCTTCGCTGCCGCCATATGCGGTGCCTATCTCCATGGCCTGGCAGCCCAGATCAGACGTGAGGAATATGGCCAGATAGGGATGTTGGCCAGCGACTTGCTGCCGCTACTGCCGCTGGCCGTGAAGCGAGCGAGCCCACCATCGTAGCGGTGGGCCACCGGCCATCAAGAGCCGCTTATCAGGTCTGATGGCTGATCGCGGGTGTTCTAAGAGGATGCCTTCAGTCCCGTCAGATCGATCGGCCTATCCGAGGACCCGGAAGACTCGAGCCGTTCCAGCAGTTCCTCTTTCTTGCGTGCGGCTGCCTGCTTGCCTTCCTCAATGGCCTCTTGGAAGCGTGCTCTCTGCTCGCCGACGACAGCTCGTCCCTTGGCCTTGAGCGTCTCCAGGTCCAGGTCTTCGGCAAGATTCCTCAGCTCGATGCCCTTCTCTCGGATCTGACCGCGCATTTCCTCACCTGTGGTCGGAGCAAACAACAGCGCCAGGGCACCGCCAACCAAACCGCCGAGGATGAACCCCGCCAGGAAATCGCCAGAACCCCCTTCCCTAGCCATGATCCCTTTCTCCTTTATCTACTCACCTTCAGGAAGCGTGTCACTGACGATCCGATGACCCATCATCGCCTTCGTCAGACACATGCCTCCCCACCTTGCGACCGATAAAAAGCAGACTGCGCACTGCCTGCAGCGTGCCCGCCGTGTAGCTGCTTGCCTTGATCAGAGGACTGACAACGCTCCTGCTGACAAACGTCGCCGTCCCACTCACCGTGTCCAGCGTTTCACCGGCTGAGTCGAGCAGGGGTGCGATCTCTTCACGGAGCAGACGTACCAGCTTGCGTATCTGGGTCAGTGTAAGTGCGAGCAAGACGCCGATAACCACAGACTCGAACGCCAACAGGACGATGGCCGCGTCTCGAACGACTTCTAGCCACATGGCCATGCCTCCCAGCAACTCTACCCCGTAGAATGCACAATACCGAGCTTCTGCTCAACTGTCTTGATAGTATATCACACTTTCAGCAAGTGCGCAACGAGCATGGCAATCCAACAGGCCAAGGTGCCCTCGACAAGGTGCACCTGACCCACCATCAGCCAGGAGAGATTCAGGATGCTCGCCAAAGCCTGACCAACGCCAAAGCCAATGAGGCCAACAAACCAGTACAGTGCCAGGTCAACCAGTCTCTTGCCGAATAGCAGATGAAACATTGCCCCCCACAAAGTCGCCAGCGCTGAACAGACCAGGAAGACCGGTGATGTGAACATGTGTACAGTCTCGTCAGGAAGCTGGTGTCACTTGTACCCCGTATGGGGCACTTGGTCAATGGCCTGTGAGATGATTCCGCCACCCAGGAGCCAGTCCCCTCGGTAGAGCACCACTGCCTGCCCAGGGGTGATGTTTCGCAAGGGACTCTGAAACAAGACTCGAGCTCGCCGCCCCGTCAGAGGCCATACCCGGGCAGGCACGGGTCGAGCACGATAACGGATCTTGGCCTCCACAGCAGAGGCCGCAGGTAGCTCCTGTCCGCCGACGTAGGACATCTGCGCCGCGATCAGTCCATCACGCCCCAACTCCTCAGCGAAACCCACGATCAAGGCGTTGCGGGCCAAGTCCAGACTCTTGACGTAAAGTGGTCTTGGCGCCGAGATACCCAGTCCCTCTCGCTGGCCCACAGTGTAAAACGGCAACCCCCGGTGCTCGCCGAGTTGGCAGCCATGCGAATCGTAGATGGGGCCGGGCTTCATGGCTCCAGGCAGGCGCTCTGCGAGGAAACGCCGATAGTCATTGCCCCGCAGAAAGCACGCATCCTGGCTCTCAGGCCGCCCGGCAGCAGGTAGGGCTCGGGCCATGGCGCGCACCTGAGACTTTGTGTGGTCGCCCAAGGGAAAGAGCAAGGACGCCAGTTGGTGCTCCTGCAAGGCGTACAGCACATACGACTGATCCTTGCCGAGATCAGCGCCGCGCAGGAGGCGGTGTGCAGCACCCACGCGCTGGATGCGCGCATAGTGCCCCGTAGCCAGAAAGTCGCACTCTAGCCGGCGCGCATGCTCGCGCAGCAACCCGAACTTGATGATGCGATTGCATCGCAAACATGGGTTGGGGGTTCTGCCGCGAGCATACTCGGACACAAAGTAATCGACAACTTCTCGTTGGAACTCCTGGCGCAGGTCAACCACCCCATGTGGAATGCCCAAGTGCCGGCACACCAGGCGGGCAGCCGACAGGCCATCGAGGTCACCGTTGCTACTCGAGCCCTCCTCCCAGAGGCGCATGGTTAGCCCCATTACGTCGTAACCGCGCCCCAGAAGGAGCGCGGCCGCAACGGAGCTATCCACCCCACCACTCATGGCAACAGCCACCCGCCTCCTACCCGCCACATCGCCTAGCCTCTGGGGAGACGGCGTCCCAGGCCGAGCCCATCACTCGGCCTGCTCACTGGGGCGGGCCTCGGGGTGTTCCTCATAGTAGTTCTCTAGTGCCGCGTGCAACGCGGTGGCGGCCAGGTTGGAGCAGTGCATCTTGGCCTCGGGCAGTCCGCCCAAAGCGACTGCCACCTGCTCATCGGTGAGGTGGCCAGCCACTTCCAGAGGTTGCCCCTTGACCATCTCAGAGGCCATGGAAGCGGAAGCAATGGCTGCCCCACAGCCAAAAGTGCGGAACTTGACGTCGGCGATGTGCCCATTGCTCACCTTGACATAGACCTCCATCAGGTCGCCACACACTGGGCTGCCAACCTTGCCGTATCCATCCGGGTTCTCGATGATCCCCACGTTTCGGGGATTGTAGAAATGCTCGATTACCAGGTCGGTGTACATAGAGCCTCCATGGTGCCACCAAGCCGCTTCACTCCGCCGCGCCTGTGCCCCGCACAGAGCCACCGGTCACCTGACGCAAAGCATCGGGCACATAGATGGGCGACATGGCCCGCAGCTTCCTGACGATGCCAGGCAGGACAGAAAGAACATAGTCCACATCTTGCTCGGTATTCTCTCGACCGAGAGTCAGCCGAAGACTGCCCTGGGCCAGAGTGGCATCGAGGCCCATGGCCTCCAGCACGTGCGAGGGTCCCTCTTCTCTCGAAGCGCAGGCAGAGCCGCTGCTGGCCGCCACGCCCGCGAGGTCAAGATGTAGCACGAGCGATTCGCCCTCCGCTCCCCAAAAGGCAAAGCTGGCGCTATTGGGCAGCCGCAGGGTGGGGTGTCCCGTCAGATGGACATCGGGGATACTCCCCAGAATCCCTCCGATCAGCTTGTCGCGCAAGGAACACAGTCGCTCCACCTCAGCGGAGAGACCTGCGTGGGCCAGCTCGAGCGCAGCGGCCAAGCCCACGATGTAGGGCACGTTCTCGGTGCCGGCCCGCATCAGTCGCTCTTGACCACCCCCCGTCTGGACAGGCTGCAAGGGAGTGCCCTCGCGCACGTAGAGGACGCCAACGCCCTTGGGAGCATAGAACTTGTGCCCCGAGAGTGAGAGCATGTCCACGTTCAGGTCGTTCACTCGAAGACTGACACTCCCCGCGGCCTGCACTGCGTCGGTGTGAAAGGGAACTCCCCGCTCACGGGCTATCTTGCCGATCTCGGCGATGGGCTCGATGGTGCCCACTTCGTTGTTGGCATACATGACCGAGACGAGCACCGTTCTACCGGTGATGGCCCGGCCGACATCGTCTGGGTTGACCGTGCCGGCAGAATCCACGGGTAGATAGGTGACCTCGAAGCCAAACTCCCGCGACAGTTGGGCGCAGGTATTGCCTACCGCGTGATGCTCGACACTGGTGGTAACAATATGATTGCCGCGACTGCGGCTGGCAAGAGCCGTCCCTCGCAGCGCAAGGTTATCGCTCTCGGTACCACAACTGGTGAACACAATCTCCGTGGGCCTGGCTCCTAATACTTCAGCAACCTTGACCCGGGCAGCATCCATGGCCTTGCCCGCCGCCCGACCCAGGCGATAAAGACTCGACGGATTGCCATAGCCCTGGACGAAATAGGGCATCATCGCTTCCAAGACGCGGGGATCAACGGATGTCGTGGCCGCGTGATCCATATAGACAGATCGACTGTCAGATGACATGGATCGACTCCCACCTCTCACATCGCCCCCCAGACCGCCAGGACCACGCCATGATCATGTGTGGGCGCACACCCCGTAACTGGAATCCAGTCTCACTCCGTAACCAGCTCGGATACTTGCCCATCGGGAGCAAGCACCAGCAACCTCCGCTTCAAGCCAATGATCTCCTGCTCCAATCCCTGCAGCCGATCCTCCAATGCGCGAAGCGCCGCCATCACCGGGTCAGGTAGCTGTCCGTGCTGCAGGGTGGCCATTGGCCCCCTGTCCACATGCGGTCCTCGAACCACCCGAGCGGGCACGCCAACTGCGGTGGAATCGGCCGGCACTGGCTCGATCACCACAGCCCCCGATCCTATCCTTGCGTTGTCGCCGACGGAGATTGGCCCCAATATGACCGCATTGGTTCCAATGACCACGCCGTTGCCTATGGTCGGATGCCGCTTGCCCTTGGTCAGAGATGTGCCACCCAGCACTGCCCCCTTGTACATGAGCACGTCGTCACCGATTTCCGTTGTCTCCCCAACGACGACGCCCATGCCATGATCTATGACGAAGCGTCGTCCGATGGTCGCCGCTGGGTGAATCTCGATGCCAGTGAGGAAGCGACTGACGTGGGAGATGAACCGGGCCAGCCAAGGCAATCGTCGATGCCACAGGGCATGGGCGAGGCGATGCAACCAGATGGCGTGTAGGCCCGGATAGCTGGTCACGACTTCCCACCTGGTTCGTGCCGCGGGGTCCTTTTCAAACACAGCCTGCACGTCTTCCTTCAGTCTAGCTAACATAGCCTATGGTCCTTTGGATACTCTCAGCCGGTGCCCGCCCTTTGCTGAGCGATGTCGGCGAGAGTGGTGTTGTCAAGGGTTTCACTCACACGCTGCATAACAGCCTGCCACACAGAACGGGAAGCACAGATCGGCTCCCTGACACATGAAGAGCCGTCTGTGCGCATACAGTCCAAGGCCATCAGCGAACCTTCCAAGGCCCGGAAAACGTCGCCCACGCTGATGGCAGTGGGATCCCTGGTCAGCATGTACCCACCGCGAGCGCCTCGCACACTGCTCAGCAGGCCAGAACGCCGCAGAGAAGCCGCGACCTGCTCAAGATAGCGATGCGGCATGTCCTCCGCGCGGGCCACTTCTCCCAGTGGGACAGGCCCGAGACCGTACCGGCGAGCAAACTCGATCATTGCCCGCAGGCCAATGCGCTCCCTGGCAGTGACCTTCATCTCACCATTTCCTACCAAAAAGTCGGGATTATGATAGCACGGTTGGTGAAAAGTGTCAAAACAGACCGACTTCCTGCCCTCACCCCCGAGAGGAATCGTGCAGACAGGCCAGTGCCGGGACACCACCTCTCAGGACGGCATCACCCCGCCGTGCGTGTGAGGGGACGTCATCACATGTGGGGGTAGCGCGCTAGCCAGCAAGCCGCAACTCTGGCCAAAGGGACAAGTGCTGCCGATAGCTCTGACTAATCAGCTCCTTCTTGTTCAGGTCGTAGGGTTGGATCTTGACCGTCATAGCCTCGATGCGCTGCACTATGTCGGCAGAATCATAGCCCAGGGTGATCACTGGCAAATCCCCCGCTGTGACCAGTTGCCGGATCTGTTCCGACGGCCCCCCAACTTGCTTGCAGGAGAGAATCAAGCCCGATAGGCCGGCGCCGTGCTTGCGCACCATGCGCTCGTGCAAGAGAAGCACGGAGAGTATCACGTCGTTGGCGTTCACGCCCACTATCACCGCGTCACCAGGGTTCAGGAAGGTCTCGTAGCCGAACTCAAGGCTGATCACCTTCACCTTGCGAACCAGGCGGCACCCGTTTGAGTCAAAGCTGGAGGGCGTGATGAGCTCGATCGAGTTGTCATCTCTGCCGCTGAAATGCTCTACTATGAGGCGCATGGTGGGGAAGCGAAGCTCAGGAACAGAAGGCATGAACCCCAGGATGGTTGGTGGCGACTGCACCTTCAAGCGACCGCCGTAGAGCGAGGAGAAGACCTGCCCATAATAGGCCGTCAGGTAGTGGCGAATTTTGTCCAGTTTCGAAGGAAGGACGTCATTGATTATCAAACCGTCGATGCGCGTGCCCAGATGATCGAGCGCCATCAGGTGGGGGAAAACCTCGTCGATAGTGCTGCCGATGCCGCCCCTCGTGACCAGGATCACAAAGACGGGAACTCCCATCTCCCTGAGGGCGTTGATGACATCTGCGTTCGAAATGCCAGCCACAGACCCGACGCCTGGCTGTCCGGTGCCCTCGACGATGACCACTCTCATGCCCGTGGCCACATGCTTGTAGGCCGCACCGATCTTGTCCAGGAATCTCTGGCGGCCCCGCATCGGGTCGCCATTCTCCGCGTCGTCGATATATGAGGCAGTCAGCCCACCCCGCCAGACCACAGGGCTCACCTTCTCATAGTCGTGACAGGCCATACCCAGCAGAGAAGTGATCAGCACTGCGTCCTTGTCCACCTCGATGGGCACACCGTCAGAGTTCAACACGGTTACCGTCTCCTGCCCCACAGGCTTGATGTAGCCTATCTCGGCGACCGAACGCCCCTGCTCAGCGGAGAGCAACTTGGCGATGATCCCGATGCAGGTGACGGTCTTGCCGATGTTGCGAGCGGTACCCAGGACGTACACTGTCGGCGGATACTTGATGCCTGCCACACTAGTCTCCTTTGTGGAGGAGGTCAACGGCGCGCCCAGCCGCGCACACGGCGCCCTTGCCTTCCGCCACACCATGATACGGCTTTCCGGTTGGCCAGTCAAAACGGGCGACTGGGCAAGCCCGGCTCGACTTGCCCATTGCCCTCCTTCGCTGTAAGATAGCTTGCCTGGATGTCCTGACCAGGAGGGCAAACATGCTGGACATGTTCTTCAACCCGGACGCGATCGCCGTCATCGGCGCCTCCGCCAACCCTGGCAAGCTGGGGCATGGCGTGTTGTCCAACTTGATCGAGAGTGGATATGGAGGCGAGGTGTATCCGATCAATCCGAGGGCTGGAACGATCCTCGGATTGCAGTGCTACCCCTCAGTGCTCGATGTTCCCGGTCCCATCGACCTGGTTGTGGTGGTGGTTCCCAGTCGGGTTGTTGCATCTGTGCTGGAAGAGTCTGGCGAGAAGGGCGTGAAGGGGGCCATCATCATCTCGGCGGGCTTTAAGGAGGCTGGCGGTGAAGGCGCCAGCATGGAACAAGACCTGCTTGATATCGCCAATAGGTACGGGATGCGGATCATCGGCCCCAACTGCCTGGGCATCATCGTGCCCTCGGTGCCCATGAACGCGTCTTTCGCCTCTGGCATGCCTCAAGTGGGCACCATCGCCTTCACGTCGCAATCGGGCGCGCTGTGCACCGCCATTCTCGATTATGCTCTGGCAGAGAACATCGGATTCTCGCACTTTGTCAGCCTGGGCAACAAGGCCGACGTGGACGAGGCCGCCCTTCTCGCAGCCTGGGCGGAAGAGGAGCAAACCAACGTAGTGATCGCCTATGTTGAGGGCTTGAACGATGGCCGGGAGTTCATGTTGGCCGCTCGCAAAGCTGCCCGGGAGAAGCCCGTAATCGCGGTCAAGTCGGGCAGAACGGCATCCGGGTCCAGGGCGGTGTCATCGCACACCGGCAGTCTGGCCGGCTCTGACGCGGCATATGACGCGGCCTTTGCTCAGTGCGGCGTGATACGTGCCGCGTCTGTGCAAGAGCTGTTCGACTACTCGACCGCTTTTGCCTACCAGCCGTTACTCCAGGGAAACCGCATCGCCATCATCACCAACGCCGGGGGGCCAGGCGTCATGGCCACCGATGCAATGGAGCAGAACGGGCTGGTGCTCGCCCAACTCGGTGCAGAGACCCAGGCCGCGCTTGAGGCGGCGCTGCCGCCCGCGGCGAGCACCAACAACCCGGTGGACGTTCTGGGCGATGCGCGAGCCGAGCGGTACGGCGCGGCCCTGAAGTCGGTTCTCGAGGATCCGGGCGTCGATGGGGTGATGGTCATCCTTACACCCCAGCTCATGACCGAGGTCGAGGGAACGGCCAGGACGCTCATCGAGGTCGGCAGGAATGCCGCTAAGCCGGTCTTGTCCTGCTGGATGGGCAAGCAAGTGGTGTCGGTGGCGCTCGACCTATTGGCCCGCAACCAGATTCCCAACTATCCCTTCCCCGAGCGCGCAGTATCCGCTCTGGGAGCCATGTACAGATATTGGAGCTGGAGGCGACAGCCCACCGTCGAGGTCGAGCCCTTTGACGTGGATTCAGAGGCAGTCGCCAGCCTCTTTGAGTCGGTCAAAAAGGATGGTCGCAAAGACATCGGCGACGCCGAAGCTCGCCACATTCTCGAGGCCTATGGCATCACGGCGGCCAGATCGATGGTAGCCACCACCCCGGAGGAGCTCATTGCCCACTGCACTGAGATAGGCTACCCGGTGGTGCTCAAGATCGCCTCACCCGACATCCTGCACAAGTCGGATGTGGGGGGCATCATCATGGGGGTCAGCGACGACGGTGAGGCTCGCCAGTCCTTTGATACGCTGATTGCGCGGGCCAAGACGCACGCGCCCAGCGCGCTGGTGTGGGGCGTTCAGGTTCAGGAGATGGTAGCCAACGCCCGCGAGGTTATCATCGGGATGAACCGCGACCCCCAGTTCGGCCCGCTGGTCATGTTTGGTCTGGGTGGCATCTACGTCGAGGTGCTCAAGGACGTGGCCTTCCGGGTGGCACCCATGACCAGGTTTCAGGCCGAGCAGATGGTAAGGTCGATCCGCTCTTACGCACTGCTCACCGGCGTGCGCGGCGAGCCACCTGCCGACCTTGAGGCCATAGTTGACGCTATCCTGCGCGTGTCTCAATTGGTGACTGACTTTCCCGAGATCGCCGAGCTAGATGTCAATCCCCTTCTTGTGCGCGAGAGTGGACGGGGGGCCGTGGCCGTTGATATGCGCCTGATTCTCGTATAGCATCCGCGGCACACAACCAATGGAACGCGCACTGGTGCTTGGCTCGGCGCCAGCCGGTCTCATGCAGAGACAACTCAGTACGTCTGCGCCTCGACCCGAGACAGCGAGAAGCGGTGTGCATACGCTGAAAGGAGCGCAACTCAATGACCCAGATATCGAGCATTCGAGCGCGGGAGATCCTGGATTCCCGAGGGAATCCCACTGTCGAGGTGGATGTTGCCCTTGCGTCTGGCGGCATTGGCTTTGCCGCGGTGCCGTCGGGTGCCTCTACCGGCATACACGAGGCGATAGAGCTGCGTGATGACGACGCGAACCGCTACGGCGGCAAGGGGGTGCTCAGGGCCATTGAGAACGTCAACAAGGTCATTGCCCCAGAACTCATATGGATGGACGCCTTACGCCAGACGGCGATCGATGAGCTCATGTGCCGCCTGGACGGCACCGCGAACAAAGGGAATCTTGGGGCCAATGCCATCCTCGGAGTCTCTCTGGCTGTGGCCAAAGCGGCGGCCGATGGGTTGGGTTTGCCGCTCTACCGGTACATCGGCGGCACCATCGCCCGCACCCTTCCCCTGCCCATGATGAACATCCTCAATGGCGGCAAACACGCGGCCAACAGCACCGACCTGCAAGAGTTCATGGTCATGCCCGTTGCCGCGCCGTCGTTTGCCGAGGGTCTGCGCTGGGGCGCCGAGATCTATCACAGTCTCAAGAAGGTGCTGGCCAGCAAGGGGCTGAATACCAACGTCGGTGACGAGGGCGGGTTCGCGCCATCCCTCAGCTCGAACGTCCAAGCCATCGAGGTGATCCTCGAAGCCACGGAGAAAGCCGGCTACAAGCCCGGCGAAGACGTGTGGATAGCTCTGGATCCCGCCGCGAGCGAGATCTATGAGAATGGCAAATACCACCTCCGGCGTGAGAACCGCGTGCTGACCAGCGACGAGATGGTCGGCTTCTACGTCGAATGGGTGGGCAAGTTCCCCATCATCTCCATCGAGGATGGCATGGCCGAGGACGATTGGGAGGGCTGGGCCAAGCTGGTGCAAGCAGTGGGTGACAGAGTGCAGATCGTTGGGGACGATCTGCTGGTGACCAACGTCGAGCGCGTCCAGAAGGCCATCGATACCCGATCGGCCAACGCCCTGCTGTGCAAGGTCAACCAGATCGGAACCCTCACCGAGGCCGTGGCTGCGGTCGAGATGGCCCACCGCGCCGGCTGGTCGTGCATCGTCTCCCACCGCTCTGGCGAGACCGAGGATACCACCATCGCCGACATCGCCGTTGCGCTGAACACTGGTCAGATCAAGACCGGCGCTCCATGCCGCAGCGACCGCGTGGCCAAGTACAACCGACTGCTGCGCATCGAAGAAGAGCTGGGCAGCGCCGCCCGCTACCCCGGCATGGGAGCTTTCCGAGGCAGGCGATAGACAGATAGTCTGCATTGCCCGACGGCCCCATCGGAGATCGTAGCGTGGTCTCCCAAGCTGCGCCCTGGCAGGGGCCACGGGGATCCCTTTGGCCGAGCATCAGAGGAGAGTAGTGTGGGCTCTCTTGCCGCGTGGTGGTTGGCTCTATCGGTGCTCGGATGGGTCGCCTGGCCCCTGGTTGCCTCCGTGTTTGGGCAGCTCCCCAGCAAGGGTTATGGCTACACTCGCACCTTCGGTCTCCTGCTTCTCTCCTACCTTCACTGGCTCCTCTGCACGGTGGGCCTTCTGCCCAACGATGCCCGCAGCATATGGGCACTGACCCTGCTCATCGGCGCGGCAGGATGCGTCGGCTGGGTGCGCAAGAGGGCCGAATTGGTCGATCACCTTCGACGTGAGTGGCGTCAGGTACTCATGGTGGAAGTGCTCTTCGCCCTCATGTTCCTCGTCTATGCCCTTCACAAGTCCTATGATCCCGCCATCGATCACACAGAAGAGCCAATGGATTTTGCCTTTCTGAACGGGATCCTTCGCAGCCCAGGGATGCCGCCTCGCGATCCATGGCTGTCTGGTTTCGCCATCAGCTACTACTACTTTGGCTATCTGACCGTCAGCCTGCTGGTCCGGCTGACGGGCTTGCCCGCTGGGGTTGGCTACAACCTGGGCCTGACCCAGACCCTGGCCCTGACAGTGACGGGGGCCTACACCCTCATCTGCGACCTGATCCGTTGCCATGGGGGGGGGCGACGGGGCTATGCCCTGCCAGCCACGGTGTTCGGCTTGGTCGGAGGGATCGGCCTGGCCATCAGTGGGAACCTGGAGGGGGTGGTTGAGTTGCTGTGGACGCGAGGCTTTGGCTCGCGAGCTTTCTATCGCTGGCTCGATGTGCCAGGCCTCACCGCAGCCCCTCGCAGCAATTCCTGGCTCCCCTCAGGTGGTTCCTGGTGGTGGCGTGCCAGCCGCATCATCGTGGACCACAACATTCTGGGCAAGACCCCGACCGTCATCACCGAGTTCCCCGCTTTCAGCTTCATCCTGGGAGACCTGCATCCTCACGTCATGTCGTTGCCCTACGTGCTCATGGCCCTCGGGCTGGCCTGCGAGCTGTTCCTGGCTGGACAGAGAAAGCTGACCCGACACTGGCTAGCCCAGCCACGATTCTGGGCCATCCCGCTCGTGTTGGGCGTCCTTGGTTTTGTGAACACTTTCGACCTGCCGACCTTTGTCGCCATAGTCGCATTGGCTGCCTTCTCGGGCCGCTGGCAGGGTCCCAGCAGTTGGCGTGGTTGGGGCAAGGAGTGCCTCTTGCTGGGTCTCTGGATCACCATGGGCTGCATTGCGATCTACTTGCCTTTCTACCTTGGCCTGAGCTCGCAGGTGCAAGGTATCGGGCTGGCCTACTATGCCAAGACCCCCCTCAAGCACTACCTGCTCTGCTTTGGCACGTGGCTCCTGCCGATCGCCGTGGACATAACGCCCCGCTGTGTGAGGGCCGGACAGGAGTCCCGCCCGGTGGTGAGCTGGCGAGCCTTGGCGGGCATCTGGCTCGTCATCCTATTGCTCCCCTGGATCGGCACGGGGATCGTCGGTGGCTGGGGCCGTCTCTTGCTGGGATTGGTCTCCGCTGTCTCCACTGGGCCGTGGCTGCTGCTCTTGCAGAGTGCGCTGATGGCCCTTCTCCTGGCCAGGATGTGGAGTCACCTGAGGCAGGACCGTGCCTCCCGAGATGCGGGGCAGCTTCTTTCAGATGGCCTGGCCTTGGCCGGTGTGGGCCTCACCTATGCCACCGAGTTCTACTATCTGCGCGATTCGTTTGACACCCGCATGAACACGGTCTTCAAGCTACACTATCAGGCCTGGCTGTTGCTCGCCGTCGCGGCAACGCTCGCCGCCTTTCGCCTGTGGCGGGCAGCCGGTTGGCGACGCCTGGCAGTATGGCTTAGCGGCTTTCTCCTGTGCGCTTCCATCTACTACCCAGTGGCGGCCGCCTACACCAAGACTGAAGGCTATGGAGGGCAGCCCACACTGGATGGCACGGCGTTCCTTCAGCGCGAATCCCCAGCCGAATATGGTGCCTACCTTTGGCTGAGCGAGCACGCCCAACCCAAGGACGTGCTGGTGGAGGCGGTGGGCGAGGAATACGTGGCTGCCCACAACCGTCTCTCTTCCTGGAGCGGCGTGCCTACCATCCTGGGCTGGCCCGGACACGAGGTGCAATGGCGAGGAGACGATGGCGAGGTCCTCAGGCGCGCGGCTGACCTCGAGAGGATCTTCGTCAGCGCAGATCAGGATGAGATCATGGCCATTCTGCGCCAGTATGGAGCCACATATCTCCACGTCGGACCCCACGAGAGGGAAAAGCACGCCATCGACCAGAGCAGGCTGGCCTGGTACGCTTCATTCTTGGAGACGGTCTACTCCGAGGATGGAGTCACGCTGTACAGAGTGCCTGGGGACTGAGGAGCGCACGCGCTGATGGGCCTCTGCTAGGCTTGCCGTTGTTGAAGGGCCCAGCGGCGACCCTTCAACGCAGCAGTCCCAAGCTGAGGGCCATGACTACCATCCCCCCGACGACACCCACGATAGAGAGGTGCTCTTCGCCGAAGGAGCGCGCAGCCGGCAGGAGCTCATCCAGCGATATGAAGACCATGATGCCCGCCACCACCGCCAACACGAAGCCCAGCACGGCGTCGTTGAGGAATGGCAGCAGGACAAGCGCAGAGATCCCCGCTCCGATGGGCTCAGCTACGCCTGAGAGGAACGACCAGAGGAAGGCCTTCCCCCGGCTGCCCGTGGCCACGTAGACTGGTGCCGATACGGCCAGCCCCTCGGGGATATTGTGAATGGCGATGGCGACGGCGATGGCAATGCCCAGCGAAGGATCTTTCAGGGCGCCGGCGAAGGAAGCCATCCCCTCGGGGAAGTTGTGGATGCCAATGCCCAGGGCGACAAGCAAGCTGGTCCTGAGCAAGCTCCCCTTGCCTGCCTCATCCTCGGTGCGGTGACGTTCGGCCATGTAGTCGTGCGGGATAAGCGCGTCGATCAAGAACATGCCCGCCATCCCGCCGAAGAAGGCCAGGTGGCTCCGGGCAAAGCCGATGGCCCCGATCGCCCCCTGTAGCAATTCGACGAAGGAAACGAGGATCATCACCCCGGCCGAGAAGCCGAGGGTGGCGGCCATGAAACGTGGGCCAGGCTTGCGCACAAGGATGCCGAACAGACTGCCCAGTGTCGTGGACAGCCCGGCCAGGGCAGAGAGAAGTAATGCAAAGCCGACGTCGCCATTCATTCGGCTCTCCCTGGGCGCCAGGCCTCGGCAAGAGCCCCCACGGTGCAGTTTACTGACCCTTTCGACAGGCTGGGGGCCGCGCTCCTGCACTTTCGGCGGATACCGCCCCGTGGCTATGCCGTCAAGGCGTTGAGCTTTGCCATCAGGCGCGACTTGCGACGCGCGGCGTTGTTTCGGTGGATGCCGCCCTTTTGCGCGGCTCTATCCAGCTCACTGATGGCAGCGCGCACAGCCCTTTCTGCGAGGGCCGTATCACCCGTGGCAATGGTGGCATCTGCCTTCTTCACAAAGGTGCGCGTCCGCGAGCGCACCATGCGGTTGCGCATACGGCGTCTGGCATTCTGACGCACACGCTTTATCGCCGATGCTGTATTTGCCAAGCTGACTTCTCCCCAAAATCCTCAAGCACGAAACCAAGCATTGCTGTGAGCCAGCATTATACGCTGGACGCGGCCTGCTGTCCAATCTCGGGAAGTGGTGGCACCCTCGATCAGCAAGGGACGCGGCAGCCCAACACAACCTGCGTGAGCCCCTTGGGAGAAGAGCATTGGCCAGGCTCGGCCTGGCGTCTTGCCCGCCGGCGGAGGTGTGCGAAAGGCGACAGGACCCACGTCGTTGCCTGCCGAGTTCTGCCGGACGCCACCCACCCCACCATCTGTCACCTGCGACCCGCCGGTTCGGCGCGGCTAAGCCAGACTCGCGGCCCTTATGTGCTTCAGGCGCTTCATGACGTCATTGGCTCCGCGGCCAAAGTAGTCGTGCAGGGTCACATACTCGGCGTAGAGCTGGTCATAGACGCGGCCATTGTGGGCGTTGGGCACATACGACTCGTCCTTGAGGTGGGCCATCCTTGCCGCGGCCTGCCTGATGTCGTCATAGCCTCCCGCAACAGAACCTGCCGCGACCGCGCCGTGCATTGCCGAGCCCAGTGCGCCGGCCTGAGGCGTTGCCGCGAGCTTGATCTCGCGCCCAGTGACGTCGGCGTAGATCTGCATCAGGAGCCTGTTGCGCTCAGGTAGACCGCCTGCGGCTACGAGTTCTTTCACTGCCACGCCGCTCCGCTCAAAAGTCTCCACGATCATGCGCGTGCCATAGGCTGTTGCTTCGATGAGAGCGCGATAGATCTCCTCGGGCTTGGTGGCCAATGTCGCCCCGATGACCAGGCCGGTCAAGTCTACATCGACCAGCACCGAGCGGTTGCCGTTCCACCAGTCGAGGGCCAGCAGTCCCGACTCACCGGGGCGCAAAGCCGCGGCTTTCTCTTCCAGCAGCTGGTGCAGGCTGATGCCGCGACGTTCGGCGTCACGCTGATAGTCGGCAGGCACACAATTGGTGACGAACCAGGCAAAGTGATCTCCCACGCATGATTGCCCGGCCTCATAGCCGAACAATCCTGGGACTATGCCATCCTCCACGACTCCACACATGCCCGGCACGATCCTTTGCTGTGCACCGAGCACCATGTGGCAGATCGAAGTGCCCATGATCATCACCATGCGCCCAGGCTCGGTGACTGTGGCGGCGGGAACGGACACGTGCGCATCCACATTGGCGACCGCTACCGCAGTCCCCTCCCGCAGACCGGTGGCCGCCGCCATCTGCGCTGTCAGGCCGCCCGCGCGAGCACCCAGCGGCCATAGCCTGTCGGACATCTTCTCGGCCACAACGTCGCGCAGCTTGGGATGCAGCGCGGCGAAAAAGTCGGGCCTGGGGAAACCGGTGCGCTTCTCCCAGATCGCTTTGTATCCGGCGGTGCAAGCGTTCCGCGTCTCCACTCCCGTGAGCTGCCAAACGATCCAATCTGCTCCTTCAATGAGGCGGTCGGCCGCGTCATATAGCTCGGGCGCATCGTCAAGGATCTGCAGCACCTTGGGGAAGAACCACTCCGAGGAGATCTTGCCTCCGTACCGGGATAGCCAGGGCTCGCCGAGCTCCCTGGCCACGGCGTTTAGATGGTCCGCCTCTGGCTGCGCGGCGTGGTGCTTCCACAGCTTGACCCACGCGTGAGGGTTGCTGCGATACTCGGGTAGGCCGCAAAGAGGTGTGCCATCGACCTTGGTCGGTAGCATGGTGCAGGAGGTAAAGTCGATACCGATTCCGACGACATCGTCGCTGTCAACACCAGACTCAGCCAGCACCCGTGGTATGGTCACCTCAACGGCCTTCACATAGTCGTCCGGGTTCTGTAGAGCCCAGTCTGGCTCCAGACGGATGTCAGTGCCGGGCAGCTTTTCGTCGATGACGCCATCAACGTAGGAGAATACGGCGGTGGCAACCTCCTCGCCGTTGGCCAAGTCCACCAGGACTGTGCGGGCAGATTCGGTGCCAAAATCGATGCCGACAGAGTACTTTGCTGGGGTCACTGGCTATTCCTCCTGACTGAAGAGTCGGCAGGTCACGATGCGAAACGAGCAGACCACCTGGTGCGCCCAAGTGCCCCGTACGGGGTACAAAGGTTCTGCACCCTCGAAAGCCAATATAGCACGCCCCCGAAGAGCGGGTCAAGGAGGGGTGAAAAGGCCTCTTGAATGGGTAGCGCGAGCACGCACAGGTTGGAAGGATGGCGGCCCACGGCGATGCGCCCCTACGCCCTAGTCCAGCCTGGCCTCGATCGCTGCGCCCAGCCTCCTGATGCCTTCGCGTATCAGTTGCGGCGAAACGCTGGCAAAGGAGAGCCGCAGGGTGTTCTTGCCCCTTCCATCGACAAAGAACGGGCTGCCAGGCACAAAGGCCACATTCAGCTTTGCCGCGTCTTCCAGCAAGTCCACCGCATCGATCTCATCGGGAAGGGTAACCCAGAGGAAAAGCCCTCCTTGAGGGCGACTGTAGCGCACTTGTTCGGGGAAATGCGCTGCAATGGCCTCGCACATCGCGTCACGCCGCTGCCGGTAGGTTTCGCGGATGCGCCGGATCTGGCCGGGAAGCCACCCCCGGCGGATGAACTCGCAGGCGATGGTCTGGGCCAGGCCGTTGGTGTGCAGATCAGCGCCCTGTTTGGCCATCACCAATCGCTGGACGATCTCCGGAGGACACACGGCCCAGGCCACCCGGAGTCCCGGGGCCAGCGTCTTGGAAAACGTGCTCAGGTAGACCACGTTGCCCCTCACGTATCCTCCAGCTTTGGCGTTCTCAGGAAAGCGAGCGCTGTCCAGCGCGATCAGTGATGGAACGTGCTCGCCCTCGAACCGCAGCACACCATAGGGGTCGTCCTCCAAGATGGGCACCCCCATCCGGTCGGAGACGTCCACGACCTTTGCCCGGCGCTCCAAGCTCATGGTGACCCCCGAGGGGTTCTGGAAGTTGGGTATGAGGTACATAAACTTGGGGTGCGTCGTTTCGACAAGCTCCTCGAGATCAGTTACGTCGAGGCCATCCTCGCCGACGGGCACGCCGGCGAACTTGACGCCATAAGCCCGGAAGGCTTGCAGGGCGCCGAGGAAGGTGGGGTTCTCTACCAGGACCGTGTCTCCTTCCTCAAGAAAGATCCGTCCCATGAGGTCCAGGGCTTGCTGAGACCCGCTGGTGATGACGATGTTCTCCATCTTGGCGGGGACGCCCAACTGGGTCATGTGTTTGGCCAGTGCCTGGCGCAAAGGGGGAAAGCCGTCAGTGAGGCCATATTGCAGCGACTCGCGGGGAGTGTGGGTGAGAACATGGTGGCAGACCTCGTCCAACTGCTCGACGGGAAAGAGGTCCGCTTCTGGCCAGCCGCCGGCCATAGAGATCACGTCTGGCGACTGGGCGACTTTGAGTATCTCCCGTATTATCGACGTGGTCATCCACTCCATGCGCCGGGCGCATCGCGCGTTCCAGTCAGTGCTCATGGGTCTGTTTCTCCTGGTCGTCGTAGTCGGTGCCGGTGAGCGGTCATCAGCCGGAGACGGGTTCATCCTTTGACGCCACATAGATGCCGGCCAGAATCAGTGGGCCTCCGATCAGAGCTGTGGCCGGCGGGGCCTCGCCAAGGACTAGCAAAGCCAGGATGCTGGCGCCGATCGGCTCCCCCAGAATGGCCAGGGTGACGAGAACGGGGGAAAGGTGACCGAGAGCCCAATTCAAGATTGAATGCCCCAACATCTGAGGGACGATCGCCAAGAGGCATAGCATGAGGAAGGTCGTGCTGTCATAGCCCAGCATCGGCTGACGACCCACCACACAGAGGATCAGGAGAAGGAGACCCGCGACTCCATAGCAGGGCCAGACATAGGCCAAGGTGGACAGCTTGCGGCGCACGGTGCGCCCCAAGAGAATGTAGGCCGACATCAGGAGTGCGCCCAATAGGGCCAAGGCGTCGCCCAGCAGCGCCTCCTCTGACAGGCCCAGGTCGCCGTAGCTCACGATTGTGCTGCCGACCAAGGCCACCACGATGGCCAGAACCGTGCGCCTTCCCACGCGTTCCCCCAAGATATAGTGAGATGCCAGGCCCACATAGATCGGGTTCGTCGTGACTAGTATCACCGAACTCGCCACGGTCGTAAGGGAAAGGGAAGCTATCCAGACAGCGAGGTGCAGGGCAAGAGCGATCCCCGAAAGGCACAACATGGCCAACTCGCCACGGCTCAAGGCTTTCCACTCGCTCACCAGTCTGGGCGCCCCCCACGGAGCCAGCAATATGGCGGCCAGGATCATCCGCCAGGCCGCCTGCACAAGTGCCGGAGCCCGAGCCAGGCGAATAAGGACGGAAGCTGTCGAGATCGCCACAATGCCCAACGCAAGGGCAACCCAACGATGCCCCCGCTGTGCCGCTTTGGCAGCGGGTAAGCGTGATGTGCGCTCCATCATAGAGCCATTCTAGCAGACCGAGTCTGCATGCGTCAAAGCCCGGCCGAGCCCAGGGTATAGAAACACATGCCAGATGGCGGTCACTCAGCGAGTTGGTCGCACACACGCCACAAGAACTATCCATTGCAGCATAGTTTGGTGCTGTTTTCTTGCTTCTGCAGGGGCGCATGGCCATGCGCCCTAGCACCCGAAGACTTGGCACGGAATGGCCACGTGGTACAATGCAGGTGGGATGCAAGGCAAACTGGTGAGGATGACACAGGTATGCCTATTCGCGTACTGCCCCCTGACCTGGCTGCCAAGATCGCAGCCGGCGAAGTCATAGAGCGGCCGGTCTCGGTGGCGAAGGAGCTCCTGGAGAACGCCATTGACGCTGGGGCCCACGAGGTCCACCTGGAGATCTCTCAAGGTGGCCGCCGCCTGATTCGGGTTAGCGACGACGGGTGCGGCATCCCGGCAGCAGAGGTGGAACTGGCCTTTTCCCGCCACGCGACCAGCAAGTTGAGCTCGGCGGAAGAACTCTACCGCGTGCGTACTCTGGGCTTTCGAGGCGAGGCCCTGGCCAGCATCGCTGCTGTATCGCAGGTAACGCTCTTCGCTCGTTGCGTCGGAGAGCAAGTAGGCACGCTGGTGCGGCTCGAAGGTGGAGTACTTGCAGGTCGAGAGGCTCGCGCACGTCCCCCTGGTACCATGGTACAAGTGGAGAACCTGTTCTACAACACGCCAGCGCGGCTCAAGTTCCTCCGCACCGATCCGACTGAGGCGGGTCACGTTGCCCGTCTAGCCAGCAGCTACGCCCTGGCATATCCGGGAATGCGCATCACCCTGCACAGCAACGGTCGTCTCGTGCTGCGAACCACAGGCACTGGCGAGTTGTTCGATGCCCTGGTTGCCGTCCATGGGCTGGACGTGGCCGAGCAGATGCTCGATATCGGGCCGACCCAAATGCAGGGAGCACGTATCCGGGTGTGGGGGTACGTGGGAACGCCTCAGCTCCACCGCGCGACCCGTCGAGATGTCGTCTTCTTCGTCAATCGTCGGTGGGTTCAAGATAGCTCCTTGTCTTATGCGGTCATTCAGGCCTACCACAGTCTCTTGCCAGCCGGCCGGCATCCGATGGCGGTGATAAACGTCGGTTTGCCGCCCGAGGATGTGGATGTCAACATCCACCCCACCAAACGGGAGGTGCGCTTCCGTCACCAGCGAGATGTCTTTGTGGCACTGCAAAGGGCGGTGCGCCGGACGCTGATGGCCCAGCACACCGTTCACGCGATCACGCCGTCGGTCGCGCCCGCGGCGTGGGAAGGGCGTGCGCCACTCATCGATCTCCGGCGCCCGAGTCGCTGGCAAGAAGGGATGGCATTCAGCGCCCAAGCTGCTAGCACTCAGGAACCATCCGAGCAGGGAGTCGTGCGCCCCCTGACTATCGAGCCACGACCGGCGGAGCGATTGCCTATGCTCCGGGTGCTGGGCCAGGTAGCGCAGACTTACATCATTGCCGAGGGTCCCGGAGGAATCTACCTCATCGACCAGCACGCTGCCCACGAGCGCGTTCGCTACGAGGAACTCAAGGCTCACTACGCGGCCAGGGATGTGGTTGCCCAGGAGCTCCTCGAGCCTCTGCCTATTGACCTCACTCCCCAGCGAGCATCCTTGCTGGAAGATCATTTGGAGATCCTCAGCAGGCATGGTATGGAGATCATTCCCTTTGGCAGCACAACCTTCTTGGTCAAGCGCGTGCCAGCGGCTCTTATTGGTCAGGACGTCTCGGCAGCCCTCAGCGAGATAGTCGATGCTGCCATGGACGGCGGCGAGACCTTTTCCTGGGAAGATCAATCTTTGGTGATACTCTCTTGCCACACTGCGGTGCGCGCCGGGCAAGTGCTTTCTCTCCAAGAGATGCGAGACCTGGTGCGTCAGCTCGAGCAAACTGCTCTCCCCCACACCTGCCCCCACGGTCGTCCCACAATGATTCACTTGAGCCAGGCTCAACTGGAAAAGGAGTTTGGCCGACGCTGAACCCTGTGCAACTCCCCCGTGCATGCCACGTATAATGAGTGAGCCGCAAGAAACGAGGGGGAGTCCTGGGAGATGAACTCACTGCATCGAATCAGCACTGGCAGGATCATCGGCGGGGTCTGTGGAGGACTGGCCGACTATTTGCGGATCGACCCGCTGATCATTCGCGTCCTGTTTGTGGTTCTGGCGATGACTACTGGACTCGGCCTGTTTGCCTACATCATCATGTGGGTGCTTGTGCCAGTGGGCGAAACAGAGGGCCTCAGCCAGGAAGAGATCGTGCGCAAGAACGTCGAGGAGATCAGCGAGCGGGCTCGCGAACTGGGGGAAGAGGCGCGAAAGGCACTTGGCCCGCACGGGCGGACCAGTGGATGGCGTTCCCAAGGGAAACGTGCCGACCTGCTTCTCATCGGAGGATTCGTGGCGGTGGTTGCCGGCTTTTGGATGCTGCTGGGCAACCTTGGCTTGCTGCGGTGGCTCAGACTTGGAAAGCTGTGGCCCCTCCTGGTGATAGCTCTGGGTGTTGTCCTCCTCCTGCGAAACGTGAGGGATTGGAGATAGTGGCCGAGGAGCCCTTTGGGGGATCGGAGAGAATCTCCGGGAACCGAAGCCATGGCCTGGTTGGCCCACTCATGCTGATCCTGGTCGGCATTGCCCTGCTATTGAACCAGCTTGACATCTGGAAGCTCGACTGGTCCTACGTGTGGCGTTTGTGGCCGCTGATATTGATACTCATGGGTCTCGACATCATTCTCCGCAGGGTCCGCATGGGGTGGCTCGTTCTTCTGCTCGTCGCTACTGGGATCGTCGTGCTGGTGATCCTCTTTCTGCCGTCGGCGCTGCCGCTTCGAAGCGACTACGAGCGGGAGACCTTCAGTTTTCCGGCTAAGGGTGTGGAAGCTGCTACCATACACTTGGAGCCGGGAGTTGCAACTCTGGAGGTATTGCCAGCCAGAGACTCGAGTGATCTCATCGAGCTAGAGGCAACGTACGACAGGCAGCAAAGACACCTGGCACACAGCCTTGACGTAGCAGGGGATGAAGCCAAGATACACCTCTGGAACGAGGGCGACGCAGCCAATTGGCAACCTTTGGGATCGCGATCTGCTGAGACGTGGCGGGTGTGGCTTGATCCCGACGTGCCTTTGCGGCTCGAAGTCGATACTGGCGTGGGCCGTGCCCACCTGGATTTGACCGACCTGACCTTGACCCGCCTGGACCTGAACGCGGGGGTCGGAGAAGTCGCCGTGGTGCTCTCGGACAAGGGAGAGTATGAGGCCTTCATCAATGGCGGGATTGGCTCCTTGACCGTAGATATTCCGGAGACGATGGAGGCGAGCATCCGTCTGGATAGGGGCATTGGTTCGGTGAATGTCGGTGTTCGGTACGAGCTGCAGGGCAGATATTACGTCACCCCGGGATACAAGTCGGCCAGAAAGAGAGTCGATGTCGATATCGACGGAGCCATTGGCTCAGTCACCATTCGCTGACGCCGACGTTTGGGCTTGAGCCTCTCCAACGCCTCTGTGTGCCCCCAGCACCCAACTGCTGGGGGTGCCGTGTTCTGTGGCATCGCAGACCGAGGAGCAAGAGAGGTGCGAGGCACTATCGGTGGCACGGCACCGAAAACGAACTCCCCGAAGGAACGTGCCGGGTGCGGCCGTTGTCCTCGGGGGCGCACTGTGCGGGGTAGGATAGGAGCGGGTGATGGGGCTCGAACCCACGACATCCTGCTTGGGAAGCAGACGCTCTGCCACTGAGCTACACCCGCCCACTCCACAAGCATTATAGACCGACACGTGAACTACTGTCAAGTCTGCCGGCCAGAGAGCGTCGAAAAGCGATGACGAATCATCTATGGTCTCAGGCCGCAGCGCGACACGAGGCGATCGGGACTGTGGTCACGTGGGCTTTATTGCGGCCGACTCGGTTTTTGTAGGGGCGCACGGCCGTGCGCCCCTACGGTTCCAACCCATCTGTGCCTGCGGTTCTTGTTCCTGGAGGCTTTTTCGATGCTCTCCGCTTGCGCCAGAGGAGAACACGGAGTGATCATTCCCGCACAGGGCTACCGCAGTTTGTGACGCATCCGCTCACACTAGAGGGGGCAAGGGTTTGGTTAGACCTCGCCAGAAACGACACGTCCGCACTCTCTTGCTGCCGCGAGTAGTAGCTCCGGCCAGGGCGACCACTGCGTGTTGGGTAAGAAGCCACCCTCGAGATTTGAACTCGAAACCTGACGCTTACGAAGCGCCTGCTCTGCCGATTGAGCTAGGGTGGCATAGCTTACAGGGCCCAATTGAGGGTGGCGGCAGTATATCATGGCGATACCTCCTGGTCAAGTTCCAAGTGCTCTGCCGTCGAACGGCGCCTCTCTTGCCTAGTAGCGACGAACCAGGGCAGTCTCCGCCTCTTCCCCGCCCGGCTTGACCAACAAGCCTGGCCGACGCATCTACCATCATCGGACAACTTTGCTGGCGCAAAGGTCCGATTGCTTTGACTTCGCACCTGAGATGGCCTATACTGGCTCAGGCTTCCAGCGCAGGAAAGGCGCGGGGATGAGCGGTCTTCTGGCAAGGCGAGAAAGACTCGAAACGTTGTTGCAGGTGGGGTGCACGGTCTCTTCTGACAGGCCCACACGCAGAGCATGACTGTGGGTTCGCGCTACCCATCTGGGGTTGGACCCCGACCATGGTTGATGCCGCCTTCTCTGGCTCCTGAGCCGCGCCATACCTGTCGCTGCCAGCAGTCATTTGAACAAGGTCCTACGGTCGGTAGTCATGCCATCTGACGCCATGGA
>DATKWG010000134.1:0-6947 GCA_035529675.1 Anaerolineae bacterium | reverse complement strand
GAGCCAGTGTAGGGTATCGGATGAGGATGCTGAGCCTACAGCTTTGGGAGAACTGGGCCCACTATCGGCTGTTCAAGACCTGGCAGGGGGAGATCTCCTTGGATGGTACCAACAATAGCTGTGAGTGGGCCGTAGGCAGGTCTGGGAAGGTTCGTTGCCGCTTGATGCGGGGCTACAAGAGGAAGGCCTCTATCCTCAACGTGGCAAGTCTGATGGGCTGGCTGGAGAGCCAGCGGCCTTGGTGCGATCTCAGCCAGCTAGCAGTTCGGTGAAAGTTCACTAGAGACTATGGGAAGAAGTGCTCTTCCCACATCTCCCAACCAAAAAGTGAACAATTACTCGCACTGTCCAGGGTGTGGAAAAACGCCGGCAGTTCGCGCTTCCGCCGCAACAGTTGTGCTGTTGCATAGATCTTGTACCAGTCGTTTGCGTTTTGTAAGGGCGGGTTTCAAACCCGCCCTTACTCCCAGACTCCCAGACCTTTTTTCAACACCCTTGCACTGTCGAGGGTGTGGAAAAACCACCATTGTCATTCTGCCTGCACCTGCGGCGCACGCACAGGTGAGCCGCAGCGTAGCGAAGGCGAAGAATCCCTGTCTTGTGCGGTTGAGACCCTTCGCTTGTACCCCTGAAGTTCGGGGCACTTGCGCTCAGGGTGACAACCATGTCAGCAGGCGCAGACCTTTTTCAACATCTGTTGCAGCAATTGCTACGTACTCCTGGTAGGCTGCAGCCCGAGCGTGTTTCGCGATCAGTCCCCTGCAGGGCAGCGTCAGCCAAGCATTGCCCCCTCTGGCAAGGCCAAAGGTTGAGGCTGAGGGCGTTCTCTCCCGTGGGCGGCGTCTTTCCGCACCCCTTGGAGTCTCCTGGCTTGTACCCCATACGGGGCACGTGTACCCCATACGGGGCACTTGACGAAACCAGGCGGCTCGTGTAAACAGAGAACGGTGAGCGGCACACGCTCGGTGAATCCGACGTTAGAGGGTCTGGCGTGGTGGGACGCCTGGCCTGGACGGCTCGCCGGTGGGGCGGTCGGGCGGCGACCACGAGTCATGTGGAGTGTCCCAGAGTGCAGTCGCAGCCCGCAGTGCGCTGGGGAGCGTTGCTTCTCGGCAGGCGCGATAGAATCCGTGCGGGTCGCTGAGACGGCTGCTGCGAAACAGGATAGCAAAGGAGACCAAAGAATGACCAAGCTCCACGACCTGGCGGGACTGGGCCAGGCTGTTTGGCTCGACTATATCTGCCGTTCTCTTCTCACCTCGGGCGAGCTGCAGGCTCTCATCGACAAAGGCGTGCGCGGGGTGACCTCCAACCCGACCATCTTTGACCGAGCCATCTCCGGAAGCTCCGACTACGACCAGGACCTGGCCCAACTATCTGGCGAGGTCAGATCGCTGGAGCAAGTGTACGAGGCGCTGGCTCTGGAGGACATCGGGGGCGCGGCTGACCTGTTGCGGCCCCTCCACGATGTCACCAACGGCGGCGACGGCTACGTAAGCCTTGAGGTCAACCCCAGCTTGGCCCACGATGCCGATGGGACCATCGCCGACGCCCGACGTCTTTTCTCGGCACTGGGGCGGCCCAACATACTCATCAAGGTGCCAGCCACGCCCGCCGGGATTCTGGCCATCGACGCCCTCATCGGTGAGGGGATCAATGTCAATGCCACCCTGATCTTCTCGGTGGCCAACTACGAGGCCGTGGCCAGGGCCTACATCTCTGGCCTGGAGAAGTTAGAGTCGGCCGGAGGCGATCTGACCAGAATCGGCTCCGTGGCCTCCTTGTTCGTCAGCCGCATTGACACGGCCGTGGACCGAGCGCTTGATCGTGTGGGCGAGACCAATCTCCAGGGCAAGATCGCCGTCGCCAGCGCGAGGATCGCCTACTCTCGCTTTCAGGACATCTTTGCCGGCCAGCGATGGGAGAGGCTCGCGGTTCAGGGCGCTCGCGTGCAGCGCCCCCTGTGGGCCAGCACCAGCACCAAGAACCCCGCCTATCCCGACACTCTCTATGTAGACACTCTCATCGGAGAGAACACGGTCAACACCATGCCGCCGAGCACGATGGAAGCCTTCCTGGACCACGGCAGAGTGGCCATGAGCGTGACCCGCGATCTGGACCAGGCCTGTGCCCAGATCGCCCGCCTGCCCGAGCTGGGCATCGACCTCGAGGCCATCACCCAGAAGCTGCAAGACGACGGAGTTGCCGCCTTTGCCGTATCCTTCGAGTCGCTGTTGACCAGCATAGGCGAGAAGGTTAGAGCGCTACGCGAAAGCTGACTCTACAACCCAGGAGCGGCGAAACGTTCGATCCCAGCTGGTTGCTGAAGCAGGAGCGGCTGACCGTCGCCGGCGCGGGGAGGAGGCACCTGCACCGGCGGATGTAGCGAATGCACGGGGTGATGCGTCTCCTGTCTAGGCAACCATAGGAGTAGATGCAATGAGCAGGCCAGAGAGCGCTTTCGGGTTCAACACGATGTCACTGTGGTTCAAGCTTCGTGATCTGCTGGCTCCTTTGGAGAGCACCTTGAGCGAGGTGGGCATAGAGTCAGGCTTCCATCTGCTAGACTATGGGTGCGGGCCCGGAAGCTATTCGATCGCTGCGGCCGAGTTGGTCGGGCAGTCGGGGAAGGTGTACGCTGCGGATATGAACGCTCTCGCGCTCCGGCGAGTCCGGAGCAGCGCCTTGAAGAAGGGCCTCAGGAACATTGAGACGGTTCACACCGATTGCGAAACCGGACTGGAGAACGGTACAATAGATGTCGTTCTGCTATACGACACCTACCATGATCTGATGGAACCAGATCGCGTGCTGGAGGAGTTGCATCGAGTGCTGAAGGCCGGTGCCATCCTGTCTTTCAGCGACCACCATATGAACGACGGCGAGATACTGGAGAAGCTGGCCAGCCAGGGCTTCTTTGAGTTCGGGCGAAGGGGCAAGAAGACATTCACTTTCGCGCGAACAGGCTAGCAGTTGGACAGACAACGGCCAGCAGCAGAAGCCTATCTGCTGGCCTGACTTTCGGCACTTCCGCCGCCACCGGCTGCTCGCGATCGAGCGCCAGCGACCGATCCGGAGTTCTCTCGCCCCTAGCCATTTACACACTTCAGCGGCGTCCGGCCCAAGAAACCACGGAGCAGCAACCATGCCGAACACCAGGCCCAACATCCTGTGGATCTGCACAGACCAGCAGCGGTACGACACCATCCATGCCCTGGGCAACGAGCACATCCGCACGCCAAACCTGGATCGTCTCGTTGCTGAGGGCGTCGCCTTCAGCAGGGCCTATTCGCAGAGCCCCATCTGTACGCCCAGTCGCGCCTGCTTTCTGACCGGCCGCTACCCCAGCACGCTCCACGTCAACCGCAACGGCAATGCCTACTTTCCACACCCGGCTCAGTTGATCACCCGCATGTTGGCCCACACCGGCTACCAGTGCGGTCTGGCCGGCAAGTTGCACCTCTCGGCCGCCCAGGGCCGTGTGGAGATGCGCATCGACGACGGATACCGCTTCTTCAAGTGGAGCCACCATCCCAAGCCGGAGCCCTTCTGGCCCACCGAACAGCACGCCTATCAGCGCTGGCTCCGCGACCAGGGCGTCGATTGGGGCGAGGCCTATGGCGGAGAAGCGCCCGAAGGATGGGATGTCCAGACCTCCTACCGTCCTGGAATCGAGGCCAGATACCACCAGACGACGTGGTGTGCCAACGAGGCCATCGCTTTCATGACCGAGGAACGAGAGGGGCCCTGGCTGATGAGCGTCAACCCCTTCGATCCTCATCCCCCCTTTGATCCGCCCGGAGAGTTCCTGGCCCGGATGGATATGGAGGACATGCCCCTGCCCTTGTTTCAGGACCACGAGCTGCAGAGCCAGCTCGCCTTTGACGGGATCGACCACCAGACCGACAAGCCACAATCGCCCTCGGACTATGATGCGCGGGGCATGGTGGCTGCCTACTATGCCCAGATCGAACTGATCGACGAGCAGGTGGGGCGGATGCTCGGTGCCCTGGAAGCCAGCGGAAAGCGCGAGAACACCATCGTCATCTTTATGAGCGACCACGGCGAGATGTTGGGCGACCACGGGCTGGTCCTCAAAGGCTGTCGCTTCTACGAGGGTGCAGTTCACGTGCCCCTGATCGTCTCCTGGCCGGGACATCTGAAGGAAGGGCTGTGCAGTGATGCTCTGGTGGAGCTGACAGACATCGTGCCCACACTGCTGCAACTGACCGGATTGCCCATTCCCACAAACGTCCAGGGGTTGTCCCTCGCGTCCATCTTGACTGGCCGGGCAGACCCGACCGAGCATCGCGAGTTCGTGCGCTGCGAGTATCATGACGCACTGGTCCGCCCTCACGCGAGCCACGCCAACATGATATTCGACGGTCGCTACAAGCTGGTCGTCTACCACGGTCAGGACATCGGCGAGCTGTACGATCTGGAGGAGGACCCCCACGAGTTTCACAACCTGTGGGGTGCCCCCGGGACGCTGCCCCTTCAGAGCGAGCTGACCAGGACGCTCTTTGATGCCCTGATGCTGGCCACCGACGAGGGGCAACCGCGGGTGGGGAGATACTGAGGCGATCTGGGAGTAGTAGGGGCGGGTTTGAAACCCGCCCCTACTGCAAAACGCAAACGACTGGTACAAATTTGACACAACGGCACAACAGTTGCGGCGGAAGCGCGAATTGCCGGCGTTTTTCCACACCCTCGCATCGGCGAGAAGTGAGCAACTGGTTGGCAGCGCGGTCATTGTTTCCCTGTGGCCGCAGCTCTCGGTCGCACACCCCCCTTGCTCCAATTCAGTTGGGCAAGGTCTGCTCAGGGAGCCAGGAACGTTGAAACTTGTGTCTAGCCGTTCAAGGCCCGTCGCCCTGGCAGCTCTGGTGTCGATAGGGGTGTCGCTTCTCCTCTATGGCAGCTCACTGGCCCTCCCCTTCTACTCGGACGATCTGTTGCAGTTCCCGTGGGTCGAGAGGACCCCCTTGCTCGAGTTTTGGCGCGCCGTGGGTCCCTACCAGGACTACCAGCCGCTCCACTTCATGCTTTGGCGGCTTCTCTACCTGTCCACAGGTGCCTTCAGACCAGGGCTGGCCCGCAGCCTGAACATCGCGGGACACGCTGTGTGTGGTCTGCTGGTGGGTCTCCTGGCCAGCAGGTGCACAGAGAAAGCCTGGCCGACCGCACCGCTGGCTTCTGCCCTCTTTGTGGCCTTCCCCTTCGCCTTCGACGTGGTGCCCTGGGCCAGCGCCTTTTGCTATCCTCTCACCATTGCCCTTTCTTTGAGCGCCGTCCTCTGCTATCTGCGAGCTCGCGAGACGGATTCACGACCGTGCCACCTGCTGGCGGTTGCGTTGACTGCTCTCTCAGGATTCGCCTACGAGGGGGGCGTGGTCACCGGGCTGGTGGTTTCCTTGGCCGAGGCCAGTCTTGTCACCGGGCGTCGTACCTGGCGTTGGCCAGCCGTGCACCTTGTGGCCTCGGCCCTGCCCCTTGCGTTGATCGTCCGCTTCGCCCCTGTCTCCACCCTCTGGCTGAGCGGAGCTCGTTCGCCGATGAACCTTCTGGTGGCCCTACAGAGTCTTGCCTTCCCCGTGGCTCCCCTGGCGACCCTCCTCGCGCGAACGGGCATCGACCCCGGCGCGGCCATGGCCTGCGTTGGCATACCCTCCCTGTTGGCGTTGGGGTACGTGGCCTACAGGACAGGCCAGCGGAGATCCTTATGGTTCGGTCTTGGGTGGGTTGCCCTCTGGAGCGTGATTCCACTCGCCAACCTTCGTTTCAACTGGGCGAGGGATCCACTCCGCGTGCTCTACCCGGGTGCCGTGGGCACGGCCATTGTGTGGAGCCTGCAACTTGTGGGGAACTTGCCCAAACGCGCTGGCCGGCGATACCGCCCGCTCTGGCTTGTGCTGATCCTGGCCGCCCTGCTCCCCTCTCTGTTGTTCGTGCGGGGACGCATGGATCTCTGGCAACGCTCTGGGCGGCTCCTGTGGCAGGTAGTGGAGGCTGCAAGAGATGAGGGGCCGGTCCTCTTCGTGAATCTGCCGGGGCGCTTGACCCCTCGAACGCGGCTCTTTCCTCTCGGCCACGAAGGGGTCATACCCTTGCCCCCGCCGACCAACACCGACCTTCTGGTGAGAGCGCACACTGGCCGAGAGAACGTCGCCTTCGAGAGGTTGTCGGGAGCGATCCTGCCCTATCTTCCCTACTCGGTCGAGCTGGCGGGCGCTCCCCTGAACGACGACGACCTGCGGGCTGCGAGCAAGGTCATGGTGCTGGCCCTTCGGCGGGGCGGTGAGATGCGGATGGAGGAGGCCGGAGCAGTGGTGACGACACAGCCCCAGGATGCGAGGGCCCCCGAGGCCAGCTTTGGGCAGAAGGTCGCCTTGCTGTCCATCTCGTGCAGGCGGACAGGCCCCGCCGATCTGGAGTTGCGCATTCGATGGCAGATCGTGGGGCCGGTGGCCGGCAACCCCACGGTCTTTGCTCACTTGATGGCAGCCGACGGCACGGTTCGCTCCCAGGCAGACGGCGACCCCTTGAGGGGCCTGTACCCCTTCCGCCGATGGCGTCCTGGTGAGGTGGTGCACGACGTGAGGATCTTCGAGGGTATCCCGTCAGGGCCGGCGTCCGTGCTCATCGGGATATGGGACCCCGCGACCGGAATACGTTGGGAGGCTATTCGGGCGAACGGCCAGCCCCTGGCCCACAATGCCCTGAGGTACGAGGTCGCAGATTGGTGACCGTTTGCCGCCCAAGAGCCGGGGATGCTGCACTCCCCGGCGGCGCAGACTCGTCCGAAAGGGCAGCCATCCGCTGGTCAGGAATGGGCGCGGTCACGCGAGCATAGTGCGCACCGTGGCGATGATGGAAGGCACAACCTGCAGGGTGAAGCCGACCACCAGGTGGCAGGCCACCGATGCGACCAGACCGTGGTTCTCGCA
>DATKWG010000133.1:0-4785 GCA_035529675.1 Anaerolineae bacterium | reverse complement strand
CCCGCCGCCAGATGCCCCACTCGCCCGCTCATAGCCAGATACTTGAGCGTGGACAGGGCAGCGTAGAGGTGGGTGCGCTTGCCCACCGCGAGAGCGCGGGCCACGATCTCGTCGCTGGACGCGCCCTCCAGCGCGGCCTCGGCTGCGGCCAACACCATGAACCCTTGGCCCATGGAGAGGCTGTGTGAATCTACCACTCTGATCTCCCGCTCGGGCAACAGGTCACGAGCGATCACACTCGCGCCGTATGTGCCGCTGACCTCGCTACTCACGCAAAAGCAGACAACCGCCTCCGCGCCCGCGTCAAAGGCGGACTCATAGGCCCGCGAGAACGCGCCGGGCGAAGGCGCAGATGTCTTGGGCAGGCTGCCCTCTCGATCCACCCGGGCGAACAGCCGCGCATCGTCGATGTCCACACCAGTCCTCAAGGTCTCCTCGCCAAACTGGACGTTGATGGGCACCTGCCGGATGCCGTATTGGGCGGCGACATCAGCCGGCAAGCTGGAGTCAGTATCGGTGATGATGGCAATCAAAGACATGGCTTTCTCTTTTTCCCCTTGGGAGGAATTGGGCCTCCCGGCCGCCGCCATGCACAAGTCTGGGACGCTCCAGCCTCTATGCGGGCAACTTGTGCGGCACCCGACGCAACTACATCCCCAATAGCGGTTTCAGGGCCGCTACCTCCTTCATGTTGGTGACGAGGATAAACAGGTAGAGTCCACGCGGTTCCAGCGAATCCATCAGTAGGCGAATCTCGTCCGGAGAAAACGAGCCACGGATCAGCAAGGATCGTTGGGCCGACTGGACCATCTGGAAAAAGGGAACCATGTCGACGAGAGGCGGCCCCGACACATCGTTGTTGATCTCAAAGCAGCGAAGCTCCTCGATCTCTAGGAAGGCGTCAAGGATAAACATCGACGTGGAATGCAGATGTATGAAGCTGTGAGAGAAGCGGCCGGCAAGTTCGCGATCTATCGGCTGGAGGAACTGGCGATAGAGCCTGGGAGAGTACAAGCCAGAAGCGTCCTCCTGCATCCGGATGATAGGACCTGGCGACCAAAGCTGATACATGCCATCAAAGTAGCCACCGCAAAAGAGAGGAAGGCGTTTCCATATCTCTTCAGTTGCTTCCTGAAAGATCCCGGCGAACGTCCAGAGAAGCCTCGACGACTTTTCGGGTTCCTCTACAAGGTCCAGGATACTCTGAGTGTGACCCCGCAACAGGCCCATCAGGTCGGAAGGGGCAAGCAACGCACCGTGACTCACCGGAAAGCGGCCGTTCGACTTTGTGACCAGAGCGTCGGCGAATTCCATGTACTTGCTGAACCAGGGGTTCTCGCGGTCCAGTTGCACGTGCTCAAGCTCCCTCCAGGAAAGGGTGCGCTCTTCGCCGAGGATGCTGCCCGGCAGTATTCTCAGCCTGCTGCCCAGCATTCCTGACAACCAGGGTATGACCGCCGCGGCTGGACAGCTTCCCCGAATGATGTCGTCGTCGATGATCTCACCTTCTCGAAGGAGATGTTCCTCATCGTCCATGAACTGGTCGGGTACCACCATGTCGGGCGTGAGGAACTCGGCGGTCTTCCACGCCTCGGTTGCGGAATACTCATCCAAGGGAAACCAACCCCTGAGAGTGAACCCCACCATGGGACGCTTGACATCTTTTCTGCTCCAGAAAGCCTTGTAGCGCTCTATCTTTGACGCATCGTTGCCGAAGGGTGCTTGAGACATGACCTCCGCCTCTCAGTCATGAGTTGATCTGGACCACTGCGCCCGCAGGTCACCTGGCAGTCTGGACAGGTCGCCCAAGCTAATCTACCAGATATGCGCCGCTAGCGCAACTCCGCCGGTCCCCAAGACAAAAAAAGGGCCTCCCCCGGAGATTGGGGAGGCGTGCCGCCTGCCGGGTTGCCACTCTGGTGGTCAGCAGGTGGGTGAAGCGAGGCGAGCAGCATCCGCTACTGAGGGGCGACGAGTAGCTGTCGCTTGGCGACTATTGGCTCTTGGGGCCCGTGCGCCGCGGTCGGCAAGAGAATCGGGCACGCGCCTCTGACTCACTTGCCCTCCGGCGCACTTGGCCGATGTGTCGCCCAAGCTGCCCGACTGAGAGGCCATCGCCCCTGCCAGGAGCGACGGTGGCGAGACTGACCCCTCGGAGCCTGTCAGGCCCCTGCTGAGTGGCGAGCTCCACCTTCGTAGCTAAAGTCGGGATAGAGCCTCTTGCTGCACTCGGGGCAGAGCCCATGACTGAACTCGGCATTGGAATGCGAGGCAACATACTCTTCCATCCCTCTCCAGCGCCCAGCATAGTCCCGTATCCTCTTGCAGGAGGCGCAGACAGGCAACAGACCTCGCAGAGCCCTGACCTGAGCCAGGGCTTCCTCCAGTCTGGCGATCAGTTTCTCTCGCTCCCCGTCGGCTCTTCTGTGTTCGGTGATGTCGCTCAAGTGAATCAACTGCCCGACGAGGCGATCCCGCCCGTCATGCAAAGGCGAGATGCAGAGATCATAGTAGCGCTGTTCTTCGCCTTCGGCGAGCACGATCTCTGAGTGGACCTCTTCTGCGCCATCGCGACGGCGCACGATCAGGTCAGGTTCTGCGAAAAGTACTTGGGCAGGCTCCAGATCCATGGTCTCGCCCCTTTTCTGGCCGATGATCCGCTGCGCAGCCGGGTTGATGTCCACGACCCGGTTCCATGGGTCCAGCACGATCAGCCCGTCGCTCATGCTTCTGATGACGGCGTCGCGGGCCACAGGCACGATGTCCAACAGCCTGAATCGCGCCACGCCCCACACCGCAGCCAAAGCAGTGAAAACGAAGGAGAAGGGCGTCAGATCCAGGTAGGGAACCGGATTCAGATTGGAGAGTGACAGCACTTCCACGAGCCAGGGTATGGATACACCGATCAGCAACGCGGCTGCCTGTCCACGGTAGGGATACGATGTAGTCAGCAGCCGCTGCAACAGCGCAAGACAGCCTATGGCAAGCAACAGATAGGAATAGGCAGTATCGACCCAGAACCAAGGCCCAAAACCGACCATCAGGAACGAACCGCTCGGATCTAATCGGATGTTCTGGTAGACGAGCCCGTGAAGCTCGGTGGTCCAGACCAACGCCAATGTGACCAGCGGCACGATGGTCAGCAGAGCCAGGTTGCGAGGGGTTAACCACCTATCTTGCCCGGTGTACCTCAGCACAAAAGCCATCCAGGCGAATGGCACCACGACCATGCCCAGATACTGGATCCTGGCCCAAAGGATCTTGGCTGACAAGGTTGCGCTGCCCAGTTCAAGCGCATATCCAACCAGCCAACCGGTGGCAGCCAATATCAGAACGACACACCAGGTCACCTTCGGCCTACGATAGCGCCGCCACACAGAGTACGCGAGCCCAACCGATATGGAAGCAAGCAGGAGCAGCGCACGAACGTATGCTATTGACTGAGAATGCATCCTATTCTCCACTCCGATGTACTAGGCTGAAGGGACTGGTCAACAGTCCGTGCTCAGCAGAGGTCACGTCGCCTACGGCAGCTTCCCACTCAGCTGGTGCGCGGCCCCCGGATGCCCTGGAACTGGTTCTGGTCCACCCCACCTTGGCAACAGCCTGCTGCAAAAAGGGCTGGTGGTGTAGGAGCGGGGTGACCCCGCCCCTACAAAAAGCAAATAACTGGACTACAGCCTATATCACAGCAGCACCGTTGCGGCGGCGAACGCATGTTGTCCGAATTCTGCAACAGTGTCGCAAATGCAGGTGGCCCGCGCCTCCTTGCTGTGGCCTGAGGATGAAGAATGCCTTCGCCTTCCTTGCAGGCTTGAATAGGAACCCTTTCTGGTACAGGGCGAGCTTGAAAGCAGGACCGATGGCATCATCCGCGTCCGGTGACGCCTGGCGGCTACGTCGCCGCGGTGCCTGTCGCCAGAACCCAGCTTTGCTGAGGCTGAGGTGCCACGCGAAGCGCCAGTTGTGCCTCTTCGCCTACAATCTTATCGGCAGTGGGTACGCGGTCCGTTAGCCCTTCCATCGAAGCGGCTTCGAGGATCGAGGATGGATTTCCGCATGGCGGCGACGAATCGGAAGCTCTTACCCAAGATAGCTTCGGTCTTGGCGCTGATCTCCTGCAGGAGAGGGAGTATCTCTTCCTCGCCCTCCCAGTGCTCCGCGAGGACCGATGGGGCCACGGCGTTCACCCCTATAGCCACAGTGTGGATGGCGACCGCCGCGACGACGACGTCATCGAGAAAACCCAGAGGAAGGAAATCGGGTATGAGATCCACAGGCGAGAGGAAATAGACCAGGCAGGCCACGAGCCTCCTCTTCGCCCATCCCGGAACGCGAGGATCTCTTGCCAATCGCCCGAGGAGCACAAACAAGTCAGGGGCGAGCAGCAGATACCTGGCTTTCTCGGGGGGAACGTGCGCCCTCTCGGTCATTCGCTGCAGTCTGCGACGGAGTCTGTGGTAGAATCTCTGTTCGCGAGCGGGCGCTCCGTCGTGGAGAGAACCCTCCCTCTGGCTGTCCATTGCCACCTCCTCCATCTCTCCGGCCCACTCGATGGCTGGGCCGCCTGTCCGACCGCAGTGTAGTGGGCGCAAGGCGGCCGTAGCGAAGACGGGAACGCTCCTCTCCATCGACAGAGGGGCTTTGAGGACGCCATCGCGGGCCCGCGCTCAGCTCAACCCCATGGCCCTCAAGTTGCGGTAGCTGATGGCCAGCGATTCGAACGGGTCACGGTCGTAGCACTGGTCCTGCTCGACCAGGTACCATTCCACGCCGCTCTCTTTG
>DATKWG010000132.1:0-16955 GCA_035529675.1 Anaerolineae bacterium | reverse complement strand
CGCCTTCGCCACCGCCGCGCAGACTATCTTGACACCCCTGGCCTTGTATGATACGATTCGCGGGTCAGCCAATCAGAGCCGCGAGGCAGAAATGGACTCTTTGCTGGGCGCGTGGCTTCCCGTCGCGGTGGGCAGTGTGCCTCATACCGATGTGGCAGCCGCCTGGGATCTCATGCTGCATTCGTTCCCGGCCATCCCGAGCTGGCCCCAGCTCCCGCGCAGAGCATACCTGGAGAACATGTATGCTCAGTTCAGCGAGGGCTTCCCGGGCGTCACTCTGGAGCAAGACCGCATCTACGTGGACCGGCAGGGCGACCTGGAGTCGGAGCTCGAGCGGCTCTACCTGGCCTATTTCGAGAACGACCTGTCTCAAGGTCGCACCAGCTATGACTATGCCGTTGGGCTGGGGATGCTGCGGCGCGGGGAAGTGGTGTTCTCCGATCCGCCCCTGGCGCTCAAGGGCCAGGTGACGGGGCCGGTCAGTTGGAGCCTGACAGTGGTTGATGAGAACCAACGCCCCATCCTGTACGACGACGTTCTGGGTGAGGCCGTGGCCAAGCATCTTCGCCTGAAGGCGGCGTGGCAGGAGCGCGAACTGGCCAAGCTGGCGCCCAGGACGGTCATGTTCATCGACGAGCCCTACATGGCATCCTACGGCTCGGCGTTTGTGCCGTTGAGCCGCGACCAGGTCATTGGCCTTTTGGAGGAGGTCTTTGCCGGACTGGAGGGGATCAAAGGGGTCCACTGTTGCGGCAACACCGACTGGGCGATCCTCTTCAGCACCTCAATAGACATACTGAGCCTCGACGCCTACGGCTACTCTGAGAAGCTGGCCCTCTACCCAGAGGATGTGACCCGGTTTCTGGAACGCGGGGGGGTTATCGCCTGGGGCATTGTGCCAACCAACGCCATGGCCGAAAGGGAGACGGTGGACAGCCTGGTCGAACGGCTGCACGAGGCCCTCGATCGGCTGGTGGCGAAGGGTGTATCGAAGGACGCACTTCTCCAGGCTGGCATGATCACACCCTCGTGCGGCCTTGGATCAGCCACGCCTCCCCTGGCCGAGCACGTCTTTGGATTGACCGCTGGCGTTTCTGCTGAGATGCGGCGCCGTTACGTTAAGGGTGGTGACTCCGGCGCGTCAGAGCCGGCGACAGACGAGCGCTGACTGGCAGCCCTGGAAGGGCTTTCGTTCGCCCTAGCCTGAGGCTTCCAGCCGCAGGCAGCGGGTGAGGCCAGGCTGCTCGATCTTTTGCGCGGGGCGCTCAAGCACCCCGCCATAGTACCCCACCGCCAGCCCCTCCCCGCGCGCGGGGAAGGGAATGAGGGGAGAGGTTGGTCCCGTAGGGACACCGCTCCACGGTTGCAGCATCCCATGGGCCTGCGCAGAGCTTAGCCCAGGTCGGCGGGCCCAATCCTGAGCGGCAGACGAGCCAGTTGGCTCGTCAGTGCAGTGTCTCTGAGATCCCTCCTCCACAGAGGGCGGGCTCGGAAAGACACACGTGGGAGAGATACTATGAGCATTCTCGTAGTAGGCTCTGTGGCCCTGGACAGCGTCCAGACCACTCGAGGTAGTCGCAGCAGAGTGCTGGGAGGTGCCTGCACCTACTTTGCCACCGCTGCCAGCCTTTACGATCGGGTCAACATGGTGGCAGTGGTGGGCACCGACTTTCCCCAGGAGCACCTCGACTTTCTTGGGTCTCGCAACATCGATCTGCGGGGACTCCAGATAGTGGAAGGCGAGACTTTTTCCTGGTCTGGCCGCTACGGAGAGGATGTCAATGTCCGCGAGACCCTGGACACGCGACTCAACGTCTTTGCCAACTTTTCGCCCGTCGTGCCCCAAGACTATCGCGACTCGGAGTGCGTCTTCTTGGCCAACATCGATCCCGATCTGCAACTGGCGGTGCTCGAACAGGTCCGCTCGCCAAAGCTGACCGCGCTCGACTCGATGAACTACTGGATAGACTCAAAGAGGGACTCGCTGGCCCGCGTACTGTCCAGGGTCGATGTGGCCCTGCTAAACGAGGCCGAGACCAAACTGCTGGCTCAAGAGCCGAACTTGCTCGCCGCGGCGCGCCGTGTCCTGAGCTTCGGCCCCAGCGTGCTGGTGGTCAAGAGGGGCGACTACGGTGCGATGGTGGTCACCCAGGGCCAGAGTGTGGGCGAAAGCCTATTCGCGATCCCGGCCTATCCCGTGGAGGACGTGGTGGACCCCACGGGCGCAGGGGACTCTTTTGCCGGTGGGTTCGTTGGCCACCTTGCCCGCTGCGACCGCCTATCACTTGAGTCGCTGCGAAGGGCGGCCGTTCATGGCACGGTGATGGCCTCGTTTACCGTTCAGGGCTTCAGCATCGACCGCCTTCGGACCCTGACCCTGGCCGATGTCGGGAGACGCTACGACGCGTTCCGGCATCTGACCTACTTTGAGGGCCTGAGCCCCTCAGAGTGTGGCGGCTTTCAGAAGCTCTTTGGGTGAGAACGGACCTGGCCAGAAACACGCTTTGGAAAGGAATCGCGGGTGAACAGAGAATACGACGTCAAGGACCTGAGCCTGGCCACGCAGGGAGTGTCGCACATCGAATGGGCCGAGCAAGAGATGCCAGTGCTGCGGCTCATCCGGGAACGATTCGCTCGAGAGGAACCCCTACAAGGCATCCAGATTGCGGGCTGTCTGCACGTGACCAGCGAGACGGCAAACCTGGCACGGACGCTGCAGGCCGGCGGCGCCGAGCTCGTCTTGTGCGCGTCCAACCCCCTCTCCACGCAGGACGATGTGGCCGCAGCCCTGGTCGCACGTTTCAACATGCCCGTTTTTGCCATCAAAGGCGAGGACCACGAGACCTACTACAGACACATAGCGGCTGCGCTCGACCGTCGGCCTCACCTGACCCTGGACGACGGCGCAGACCTGGTGTCTACTCTGCACAAGTCGCGGCGCGAGCTCCTGCCCAACGTTCTGGGGGGAACCGAGGAGACCACGACAGGGGTCATTCGCCTGCGGGCCATGCAAAGGGAGGGAAAGCTCGAATACCCCATCATCGCGGTGAATGACGCCAATACCAAGCACCTCTTTGACAATCGCTACGGCACAGGGCAAAGCACCATCGACGGCATCATTCGCGCCACCAATGTCCTCCTGGCCGGCAAGAACTTTGTGGTGTGCGGCTATGGGTGGTGTAGCCGCGGCATCGCCATGCGAGCACGCGGCATGGGGGCCAATGTCATTGTGACCGAGGTCAACCCCTTGCGTGCTTTGGAGGCGGTCATGGATGGCTATCGGGTCATGCCCATCCTGGAGGCCGCGCCCCTGGGGGACATACTTGTGACCTCTACCGGCAACAGGAACGTCATCGACAGACAGCACTTTGAGCGGATGAAGAATGGGGCAATCGTGGCGAACTCGGGTCATTTCAACGTGGAGTTGAACTTGGACGCCCTCTCAGAGATGGCAAGCGACGTGGTTCGCATGCGGCAGTTCGTGGATCAGTACACCCTGACCGACGGGCGCAAGATCGCCGTCCTCTGTGAGGGTCGTCTGGTTAACCTGGCCGCAGCCGAGGGCCATCCTTCCGCCGTGATGGACATGTCTTTCGCCAACCAGTGCCTTTGCGTGGAACATCTGGTGCGATGCCACGATCAGTTGTCAAAAGCCGTATACCCCGTCCCCGCTGAGATCGATAACGACATCGCTGCCCTGAAGCTGAAGGCGATGGGCATATCCATCGACGTCCTTACTCCTCAACAGGAACGGTACCTGTCATCATGGGAGTCGGGCACATGAGCCAACCCTGAGTGCCCTCTGCTTCTGGCATTGGAGGACATGAATCGGGGGAGGCTGCCGTCGAGACCCAGCAGAGAGGATACGTAGGAGCCAAGATGCACAGTTTTGTGAGATCACACAAGTTCATGTTCACCTCCGAGTCGGTGGCCGAGGGCCACCCGGACAAGGTGTGCGATCAGGTATCGGATGCCATCCTGGACGCGATTTATGCCCAGGACCCCTACGGCCGCGTGGCTTGCGAATGCGCCACAACCACCGGGGTGATCCTCGTAGCAGGCGAGATCACCACCTCCTGCTACGTTGACATACCCGGCGTAGTTCGGGAGACGATCAAGGAAATCGGCTACACCAGCGCCGACTATGGGTTTGACTACGCAACGTGCGGGGTGATCACCTCTATCAGCGAGCAGTCTGCCGACATTGCTCTGGGCGTTGACAAAGCCCAGGAAGCAAAAGCCGGCGAGATGGACGACGAGGGCGTGGAGGCCGTGGGGGCTGGAGACCAGGGCATGATGTTTGGCTTTGCCTGCACCGAGACGCCCGAGCTGATGCCCATGCCCATCATGCTGGCTCACGCCCTGGTGAAGCGGCTCGGTGCGGTTCGCAGGAACGGCATGCTGCCCTATGTGCGTCCAGATGGCAAGTCGCAGGTCACAGTCGAGTACCGCTACGGCAAGCCGGCAAGGGTGGACACCGTGGTCATGGCGGCTCAGCACGATCCCGATGTGTCGCCCGAGCGCATTCGAAGCGACATCATCGAGCACGTGGTGAGGCAAGCCATTCCCGCCCACATGCTGGACGACGAGACGCACTACTTTATTAACAGCACCGGCCGGTTCGTCATCGGTGGACCGAAAGGCGACTCTGGTCTCACCGGACGCAAGATCATGGTGGACACCTACGGGAGCATGATACCCCATGGCGGGGGATGCTTCTCGGGCAAGGACCCCACAAAGGTGGATCGATCCGGAGCCTATGCCGCTCGATGGGTGGCCAAGAACATCGTCGCTGCGGGACTGGCCGAGCGTTGTCAGCTTCAGGTCGCCTACACCATCGGCGTAGCTCACCCAGTGTCACTTAATGTGGAAACCTACGGTACAGCCAGAGTGTCGGACGAAACGATCGAGGAACTGGTGCGCACCCATTTCGACCTGCGTCCTGGGGCGATCATCCGCGACCTTAGATTGCGCCGGCCCATCTATAGGCCGACCGCTGTCTACGGCCACTTTGGGCGCACCGACATAGATGCTCCCTGGGAGAACACCGATCGGGCCGAGGAACTCCGGGGGACAGCGGGGCTGTGAGAGGTGACCTGGCAGGCGGGCGGAGCAGCGGCTTGCGCCTATACTGCCATTGAGGGGGCAAAAGGCCAGCCGAGAGGAGGCCGGCCCTCTGCGCGGGTTGATCGCCGGCCTCGGGGGCCTAGCCGGTGACCGTGTTGCTGACCGCATTCCGGCCCGAGACGGCATCGAGGTCCACGGATTCGACCAGCCCCCTGGAGCACATGACCCTGGAACTTTGCATAAGGTTCCCTCGCGTTTTGCATCGCATACCGCTGATCTGGCACCGTGGGGCGGGGAAGACATCATGACCACGATCAGATTCGGCACCGATGGCTGGCGAGCGGCCATCGCCGAGGACTACACCTTCGAGAACGTGCGCTACTGTGCCCAGGGCACCGCTGACTACATCATCGCCCAGGGCCTGGCCGACCGAGGCATGGTGGTGGGCTATGACCTTCGCTTTCGCTCCGAGGACTTTGCCTCGGCAGTGGCAGAGGTTCTGGCCGGAAACGGCATCCGCGCTTACCTGGCCAGGAAGGCCGAGCCCACTCCCGTCCTCTCCTACGCCATCTTGCCCCTCAAGGCCGCCGGGGGCATCTGGATCACTGCCAGCCACAATCCGGCCAAGGACAACGGCTTCAAGCTGCGCTCCTCCTACGCTGGCGCGGCAGGCCCAGAGACACTGGCCGAGGTCGAGAAGCGCATCGCCGCCAATCAACGGGAGTCCAGGATCAACAGGCTTGACTATGACACTGCCTTGAGACAAGGGCTGATCCAATTGTTCGACCCCGAGGAGCCCTATCTTGAACAGCTATCCCGGCTCGTGGATAGCCGACCGATAGCGGATGCTGGGCTGCGCGTGGTTGTTGACCCTATGTGGGGGGTGGGGCAAGGGTGGTTCCCCAGGCTCTTGTCTGGTGGCAAGACCGTGATCAAAGAGATCCATGGCGAGCGCAATCCCTTGTTCCCGCGCATGAAGCGTCCCGAGCCGATAGAGGACAACCTGCAAGACCTCTTGGAGACGGTGACCGCCTGGGGGGCCGACGCGGGGTTGGCCAACGATGGCGACGCTGACCGAGTTGGGTTGGTCAGCGAAGAGGGCGCTTTTGTGGACCAGTTGAGAGTCTATGCCCTGCTGACCTTTTACCTGCTGGAGGTTCGCCAGTTCCGTGGCCCCCTGGTAAAGACCATCAGCAGCACGGTGATGGCCAACAAGCTCGCCGCCCGATATGGCGTCGAGGTCTATGAGACGGGGGTCGGCTTCAAGTACGTGGCGCCCGAGATGTTGCGAGTCAATGCGCTCATGGGCGGGGAGGAGAGCGGCGGGTTTGCCTTCCGCAACCATATGCCCGAGCGCGACGGGATTCTGGCGGGGCTGTACCTGCTAGACCTCATGGTCAAGATGAACATGAAACCGAGCCAGTTGCTGGAGCACATCTTCTCCCTTGTGGGGGCCCACTACTATGACCGCGTGGATCGGCGTATGAGCCCGCAGGAGAAGCCGGCCGTGGTTGCCCGCATCGATGACGCCAGGCCCGAGATCCTCGCCGGTCTCACCGTGCGCCAGATAGACAGGCGAGAAGGCTATCGCTTCCTCCTGGAGGATGGAGGGTGGTTGCTCATCCGCTTCTCGGGCACCGAGCCGATCATCCGTGTCTACTGTGAAACCACCCACGAGGAGAAGGTGAGCGACCTGCTGGCCGAAGGGCTGGGGCTGGCAGGGCTGCCCGCCTAGCAACCATGCACTTCTTTGACTCGCACACTCATCTTGAATCCCCGGAATTCGAGCCAGACCGCGACCAAGTGCTCGCTCGCGCCCGTGCCGAGGGCGTTACCCGCATGGTGACCTGCGGTTCCGATCTGGCCACAAGCTCGGCCGCGGTGGCTCTGGCCGGGCGATTCCAGGGAGTGTACGCGGCAGTGGGCATCCACCCCCATGAGGCCCGCTCGGTGGTGCAGGGCGGCCAGACACAGAGAGGGCGCTGGGAACTGGACGAGGCGGCCTTGGAGCAGCTATCGGAACTGGCGGCGCATCCCAAGGTGGTGGCCATAGGAGAGGCTGGTCTGGACTACCACTACGAGTTCTCGGCCCCCGAGGCGCAGCGCGCGGTGCTCGCGCGGCAGCTTGCCTTGGCTTGCGAGCTGGACCTGCCAATCATCCTGCACAACCGCGAATCGGACCAGGACTTGTGTGCTCTGGTCGATGGCGCGTCTGCCTGCCCAAGGGGCGTCTTGCACTGCTTCCTCGCAGACCTACCTATGGCCCGGTGGGGCCTGGCCAAGGGATTCTACATCGGCATCGCCGGCCCGATCACCTTCAAGAGCGCGAGTCATCTGCCAGAGATCGTGAGAGAGATCCCCATAGACCGTTTGCTCATCGAGACCGATGCTCCCCAACTTGCACCTCATCCAATGCGCGGAAGACGCAACGAGCCGGCGTTTGTGGTGCACGTGGCCGAGAGGCTATCGGAGGTGCTGGGCCTATCGCTGGAGGAGGTGGCCCACCGCACTACCGAGAACGCTTGCCACCTGTTTGGGCTGCCGGCACCTTCGGGGGCAAGGTCATCTTCGAGTCCCGCCGTCAGCGAAACCCTCACCCCGGGCGACCTCCGAGAGCTGACCTGCCATGGCGGTTGACCTGAGCATCGTGATAGTCAGTTGGAACGTCGTAGACCTCTTGCGCGATTGTCTGCAGTCGATTCTGGCCGCCCCCACCACCCAGCTGAGCGATGATGGCGCTATCCACATCGATAGCTACGCAGTTGAGGTCCACGTTGTGGATAACGCCTCCTCCGACGGCAGCGCCGAGATGGTGCGCTCCTCCTTCCCCCAGGTGAAGCTGATCGCCAGTCGCACCAACCTGGGCTTCGCCGGGGGCAGCAACCTAGCCCTTGGGCGTTGCCAGGGTCGCTACGTGCTGCTGCTGAACCCGGATACCCGGGTCCTCGGCGACGCCTTGTCGGTCATGGTGAACCACATGGAACGGAACTCCGACGTGGGTGTGGTGGGGCCGCGATTCTACTACGCCGACGGCAGACCACAGCCATCTCGCCGGCGCTTTCCCACCATGATGACCGCCTTCATGGAGAGCACGCTACTGCAGCACTGGTTTCCGCGCAACCGCTGGGCGCTCCGGTACTATATGGCCGACGTCCCTGACGACATCGTGCAGGATGTGGACTGGGTCATCGGGGCCTGCATGTTGGTTCGTGCCGAAACGATCGAGCGCGTTGGGCCACTCGACCAGGCCTTCTTCATGTATTCGGAAGAGATGGACTGGTGCCGCCGCATCACCGACGACGGCTGGCGCGTGGTCTACCTCCCCCAAGCAGAGATCATACATCACGAGGGACGAAGCAGCGATCAGGTCGTGCCAGCGCGTCATATACGCTTCCAGACCAGCAAGATCCGCTACTTCCGCAAGCATCATGGGCCGTCTCAAGCCACCGTTCTTCGCCTCTTTATCTTGCTTACTTACCTGGTGCAACTGGCGGAGGAGGCCCTCAAGTACCTGGTCGGTCACAAGCGGGCGCTGCGGCGCGAGCGCATCGCTGCCTACGCGCAGGTGTTGGGCTCGGGCTTGCGCTTGAGCGCTGCCCTGCCCGGCCATGTGTCGCAGGGCAGCATCTCCGCGCCCGACCAGCGGAGCTAGGAGCAACAACCCCTTGCCTGACCGACCCCAATGCACGACGCCTGTTCCCCTCGATGGTTGGGCCGGGGTTGACAACTTGGATGCCACGGCGTGGGGGCGTGCGCCGGTTGGCAGAGGCGATTGCTCGGATCGCCGACAGATCGGGCAGACAGGCGGTTTGCCCCCACGCAGGCGGTCAGTCAGCCATCTGATGAGTCGAAAGGGAGAACACAGAGGGGGGCGATGCCCAGGCCGCTGCGCGTTTTGCTGATTTCCGGAGAGTATCCACCAATGGAGGGTGGCGTCGCCGACTTTTGCCGGCTGCTGGGCCAGGCGATGGCCCGGCAGGACTGGGAGGTGCACGTGCTCACCTCCGCCAAAGCCGTCCAGAGCGGCGACGAGGGGCCCGTTCATTGCCATCCCTTGATGCGCTCCTGGCGATGCGGGCGCCTCCGCGCTGCACTGCGCCGCCTTCTGAGCGAGGTCCGCCCAGACGTTGTGAACATCCAGTACCAGACCGCCGCCTTCGACATGCGTCCGGCCATCAATTGCCTGCCCCTCGCCTGCCCTGACGTTCCCACTGTGGTGACCTTTCACGACCTGCTGGTGCCCTATCTCTTCCCCAAGGCGGGTCCATTGCGCTGGTGGGTCAACCTTGCCCTGGCCCGCTGGTGCAGCGCGGTCATCGTGACCAATGCTGAGGACGAGGCACGTCTGAAGGCCTACCCATGGATCCGACGCCTGACGTTGGTTCCGATCGGCAGCAACCTTGCCTGTGCGCCCCCTGCGGGGTATGATCGCACTGCATGGAGACGCCTGTGGGGTATCGGCGACGACACCGTGATATTGTGCTACTTTGGCTTTCTCAATGCCAGCAAGGGGGGAGAAGAACTGATCGCTGCACTGGACAGGCTGCGCCAGGCCGGGTGCGATGCAGTACTGCTGATGATCGGCGGTTCGGTCGGTGCCAGCGACCCAACCAATCGCACGTATCACGAGCTGGTGCAGGCGTCGATTCGAGAGCGAGGACTGGAGAGCCAGGTCATTTGGACGGGCCACTTGCCGCCAGAGGAGGTGTCTGCTGGTTTTGGCGCTGCTGACATCTGCGTGCTGCCCTACCGCGACGGCGCATCCTTTCGACGGGGCAGCTTCCTGGCCGCACTGACCCACGGGATGCCGGTCATCACCACGCAGCCACGGGCTCCCCTGCCCGCGTTGACACACGGGCAGAACGTCTGGCTCGTGCCCCCGCGCGATCCAGAAGCCCTTGCCAAGGCCATGGCCCTCCTGGCCGAAGAGCGCCACTTGAGACGAACCTTGAGCCACGGCGCACGCCAGCTATCCCGGCAGTTCGATTGGCAGCAGATCGCCGCGCGCACGATAGAGGTCTACGACCGTGCTATCACCACAAGGCGATAGCCGCCGGGCGGCGGGCCGCGTGCACCCCAAGCCGCCCTTCTGGTCGCAACACCGGGGCATTGGCCTGATCTTGGTGCTGTTTCTTGGCCTCGGCTGCCTCTACAGCGTGACCACGCCCATCTTTGAGGCCTCGGACGAATTGTGGCACTATCCCTTCGTCGAGTGCCTGGCCAGCGGCCAAGGTCTCCCCGTGCAGCACGCCGACCAGCTCGGTCCTTGGCGGCAGGAGGGCAGCCAACCTCCCCTTTACTATGCTCTGGGAGCACTCCTCACCAGGGGCATCGACACCAGCGACATGGCGACTGTGCGCTGGATCAACCCCCATGCCGATATCGGCACAATCACGCGCGACCGCAACGTGAACATGGTGATCCACACCCCACGCGAAGCCTTTCCCTATCGGGGGACCGTCCTAGCCATACACGTAGTACGCTGGATGTCGCTGCTTATGGGAGCGATCACGGTGTTCGCAGGGTACCTCCTCGCAGGGCAGGTCTTCCCAGGAGACAGAATCGTGCCCCTGGCAACGGCCTCCGTCACAGGGTTCAACGCCATGTTCACTTTTGTCAGCGCGTCGGTGAATAACGACTCCCTGGTCATCATGCTGTGTAGCATCTGCCTGTGGCTCATGGCAAAGTACGTGGCAGGCCGTCCCTCGATTGGCCAGTGGCTCCTACTGGGAGTGCTCCTGGGGCTGGGCAGCATCTCCAAGGCCAGCGCCCTGGGCATGTTACCCCTGGCCGCGCTGACCATTCTCTTCACAGCCTGGCGGCATCGGTCCTGGAAGGATCTGCTCGCAGGTGGGCTTCTGGTGAGCTTGCCTATCCTGCTCCTGGGAGGGTGGTGGTACTACCGCAACTGGCGGCTCTATCGAGATCCAACGGGCCTTTCGGCCTTTGTGGCCATCGTGGGCCGGCGTTACCCGGTGCCCACGGTACGGCAGCTGATGGGCGAATGGAAGGGCTTTGTGATGTCCTACTGGGGCTTTTTCGGCGGCCTGAATGTTCCTGCGCCTGGATGGGTCTATTGGACACTCTGTGTGCCAGGGGCGACCGGGCTGGTGGGTGCACCGACCTACCTTTTGCGCGCGCATCGGGGCCGCACGCTTGGGCCTGAGCGCAGGCTGCAACTGGGGTTGGTGATCCTCTGGCCTTGTCTCCTCTTAGCGGCTTTGGTGCGCTGGACGATGATGACCACGGCTAGCCAAGGCCGGCTGATGTTCCCGGCGATTACAGCCATCAGCCTGGTTATGGTCATGGGCCTTGCCGGACTCACCCCAAGCCGCCTGCGCGCCCTGTTGCCGGTGGCCATGAGCGTCGTCGAGCTGGCCATCGCGTTTCTGCTCCCCTTTGTGACCATCCGTCCCGCCTATGCCCCTCCTATCCTGTTGGCGGACAGCGACGTAGGCGGGCTCTCTACTCCGCTGGATGTGACCTTCGGTGGGAAGATGCGCCTGCTGGGGTACGAGCTGGAGAAGGACCGGGTCAGCCCAGGCGGGTACCTCACAGTGACCTTGTACTGGAAGGCGCTCGTCCCCGTGCAAGAGGACTATAGCGTATTTGTCCACCTGCTGGGGGCCAACGACTTGATCATCGGCCAGCGGGACGTCTATCCGGGGCAGGGCAACTACCCGACCACCCTATGGTCTCCAGGGGAGGTCGTCGCGGACACCTACGTCATACCCATATCGCCGGCAACGCTGACCCCTCAGGAAGCCAAGTTGGAGGTGGGACTGTATCGCCTGGAGAGCGGGAAGCGCTTGCAGGTCGCCGACAGCACTGGCGCCGAGATGGGAGACAACGTTCGTTTTGGGCGGATCATCCTGCCCTTGCGAACGGCGCAGGGTATCCCCAACCCAGTGCATTTCAACCTGGAGAACCGCGTCGCCCTCATCGGTTATGATCTTGACCGGACAGCGGCCCTGCCCGGCGAGTCCTTCCACTTGACCCTCTATTGGCGCGGGCTTCGAGACGGAGACACCAACTATAGCGTGTTCACCCACGTGCTGGCCGAGCATGATCGCATCTGGGCGCAAATGGATGGCTGGCCTCAGGGGGGCAATTCGCCCACCTCCTCCTGGCGCAAGGGCCAGGTCATACAGGACCCCTATCAACTCCTTGTCGCAGTCGATGCTCCGCCCGGGGTATACGATATCGAGGTGGGCATGTATGAGGCCACGGGAAGACGACTGAGAGTGTTGGGAGAGGGTGGTCACGTGCAAGACACTCGCGTCATCTTGGGCAAGGTGCGCATCTGGGGGGCTGACCGCTGAAATCGTGAAAGCCATGAACAGGACTAATGAGACGAGGGGCGAGCGCAGGCATGTCGAGGCCAGAGAGCACTCCCAACTGCGCGACCAGCCGCCGACGTCCATGCGCCGTCACTGGGCGATCGTACCGATTCTGATGGCATTTGTGGTTCTGGGTTCCATCTACAAGGACGCTACGCCAGTTTTCGAGACGCCAGGGGAGCCCTGGCACTATGCCTATGTGAGGCGACTGGCCGACCGAAGGGGTCTTCCCCGGCCAAAGGTCTCGGAGGACCCATGGCAACAGGGGAAGCTACATGAACCACCGCTCTACTATGCTTTGGGCGCTTTGCTGACTGCGGGAATCGACACCGGTGCCGCCGACGCCCCCTACGAGCGAAACCCATATGCCGCGCTGGGAGACCCCCACTCCTCGGGCAACAAGAACGCCGTTCTTCACCTCGTCGGTGAGGGCTCAGGCCTAGCAGGGTCAGATAGTCCCTATCGGGGCGACTTTCAGGCTGTGCACAGGCTTCGGTGGTTCTCTATCGCCTGCTCGGCGCTCACTGTCTTTCTGACGTATTGCCTGGCGGTGGGGGTAGCACCCCGGCGACGCTCCATCGCTGCCGGAGCGGCCGCCCTGGTGGCTCTCAACCCGCAGTTTCAGTTCGTCAGCGCTTCGGCCAACAACGATGCCCTGGCCATCCTTCTGGTCACTCTTGCCCTCTGGCTCGCCACACATATATCCAGGGGCAAATGGCGCCCCTACCGCGGCGCGATTGCTTTGGGAGTCAGCGTGGGCTTGGCGTCGCTGACCCAACTGGTTGGACTGGTATCCGTCATCCTCATACCGTGCGCCTTCTGGGGGCGATGGCGACGAACCTGGTCGGAGATGCAGTCGAAGCCACTCCCGAAGGAGGGGCAAGACCGGGAGGACCTGGTGCGGTCCGTCCTGCTTGCGCTGGCCGTGGCCGGGGCGATAGGAGGGTGGTGGTATGCCCGCAACGCTATCTTATATCGGGACGCCCTGGGCATCCGCGCCGTGTTCGCGGCTCTGGATACGGGCCAGACACGCCTGCCCCTGCAAAAGGTGCTGAGCCTGCTGTGGGAGGCATCCTGTTCCTACTGGGGCCTCTTCGGCTGGATGAACATTCCGGCCCCAGACGCGTTCTACGCGCTCGTGCGCATCATGTCCGCCCTTGGGGCCATCGGCACGCTTCTGGCATTGGCCTGGGTCTACTGGAGGCGCGGACGACTGACCCTGCAGCGGCAGCGACCAGGGCTGCCGCTCGCATCTTGGGTGTTGACCATGGTGGCCTGGCTGGCGTGGTGGACTCGGATGACGGGCAAACCTCAGGGACAGCTCCTATTCCCGGCCATCTCGGGCATATCCCTGTTACTGTCGATGGGATTCACGGCATGGCTTCCTCGATGTTACTCTGACACCATTGTTTTTTGTCTGTCGGCCCTCCTCTTGGCGCTCTCGCTCATGATGCCCTACCGTTGCATCATTCCGTCATATGAACCACCCAAGAGGATCGCGCTGGAAGAGGTGCCTGCTGACATTCACGACCTCAACGTCAGCTTTGGCGACGCTCTGTTCCTGTTGGGCTACGAGCTGCTTCAGGATGGCGTCAAGGCAGGAGACCCTCTCAGGCTAAGGCTCTATTGGCTGGGTAGAAAGTTGATGCACGAGGACTATGCCTTTCACCTGTACGTCCTGGGTCGCCAAGGCAGCCGTATCGGGAGGCTCGACACCTATCCCGGCCTCGGCAGCTATCCAACCCGCTTGTGGCTTCCAGGCGACGTTCTCTGCGACGACTATGCCATCGCCATCGACGAGAGCGCCATGGGACCCACAGCCGGCAGTGTGCGGGTCGGAGTCTCCAGCGGGCCGGGGACAGTAAGGCTACCCGCAGTAGACGCTCAAGGGGTGCCGATCGGGCAGGACTGCCCAATCACCCAAGTTCGCGTCGCACCTGCAGAGGAGGTTCTGTATGAGCCCCAGACACACCTGCGGGTCAACCTGGGCCGAAAAGCCATGCTCACCGGGTACGCCCTTGTCCCCAAGACGCCTTCCGCGGGCGACAACTGGGAGATCAACCTGTACTGGCAGCCATTGGTGCGAATGTCCAAGGACTACACTGTGTTCGTCCACCTGGTCAACGACGCGGGAGAGCTAGTAGCACAAGTGGACGAGCAACCCATTGGCGGCGACTATCCCACCCATCTGTGGGAGCTTGAAGAGCAGATCAAGGATACGCATGTGCTGTCCCTGCCGATCGATCTGCCGCCAGGTAAGTACAGTCTGCAGGTCGGCTTGTATCTGCTCGACGCAGGCGAGAGGCTGCCCGTGGTCGATACCGACCAACCCGCCACCTCCGTAACCCTGGGGCCCGTACCCATCCTGGCAAGGTAGGGAGACACGATGACCGCAAGGAGTGGCGGCACGCTGTGGGTCAACGACGCCCAACCGCGTCGGACTTGCGCCCGCATGATGTGGCTTCGGCGCGCATCGCCCCTCATCCTAGTGCTATTCGCGTTTGGACTCTACATGTGGCGCATCGACGCCAAGGGCATCTGGTGGGACGAGAGTCTGAGCCTGTACCGCGCACAACAGAAGGTGCCCTACATCCTCAGCAACCGAATCGACTTCCCTGGCTCTTCGAGCATCGATCAACATCCCCCCGTGTATTTCCTGCTGCTGCATGGTATGACCCGCCTATGCGGCGAGAGCGACCTGGTATTGCGTTTTCCATCGGCGCTGTTTGCCGTGCTCATAGTGCCCCTACTCTACGACATGGGCGTGCGGCTACGCGGCGCGCGCACTGGACTCTTGGCTGCGCTGTTTGGCGCGCTCTCGCCCTTCTACCTCTGGTATGCCCAAGAAGCCCGCATGTACACCATGGTGACCGCTCTGGGCCTGGCTTCGATCTGGTTCCTATGGCGCGGCCTCACGGAGAAGAAGTGGACATGGGGGCTGGCTTCTGGCCTGTTTGCCTGTCTCGCAATGGGCACCCAATACGCCTTTGCCCCTGTCATATTCAGTGAACTGCTCCTTGGTTTCTTCCTTTGGCCGCGGCGCGGCACTCTCGGCGCAAGTGACGGCCAGACCAAACCCAGGCGGCGCCATTGGCTTGCGCTGGCCTGCGTAGCCGTTGTCCTCTTGCTGACTTTGGCGGTCGTCGGGCGTAGGGTGGCCGAACTGGTTCCGTCCCTCGGTGCGGGTCGCCGGTACGTTCTGCCCCAGGTCATGATCTGCGATGCGCTCAACTCCTTCAGCCTGGGACTGTCGGTTAGCCTGCACAAGGTGTGGTGGCTCGACCTCTTTTTCGCCGGCATCTTCGTGGTGGGCGTCATCTCGATCTGGCGACGGCCGCCAGGGGTCGGCCTAGAGACCACGCCGGCTTCTATCGGCCATCGTCGCGGCGCAGGACTGGTGCTCCTGCTGGGCTGCATCTTTGTACCAATGGTGTCTATCTGGGTCTTTTCGCTCTTTGTTCCAGTCTACGCGAACAGCCGCTATCTCATTATGTCCAGCCCCGCTTTCTACCTGGGGATGGCGCTGGGGGTGGACGCCGCCGCTCAGTGGAAGCGGGGGCTGGCCTTCGTGGTGGCAGTGGTGGTGGTTGCGAGCATGGGTGTCTCCAGGCACAACTACTTCGTCCACAAGAGGTATCAAGCCAAAGAGGACTATCGCGGGGCAGCCCAGTTCATCATGGAAAACGAGCGCATACGAGATGCAATCATCGTTTCCGGGCCAGAGAGCATGACCGCTTTCGTGCACTACTACCGGGGTGGACGGCCGGTGACGGCCATGCCCAAGAGTGATCCAGACCCAAATGAGATCGCGGAGGCATTGGCCGACCTCGCCAGGTCCTACGACAGGGTGTGGCTCGTGCATGGGCGCACGCTCCTTACGGACCCGGAGAATCTGGTGGAAGAATGGATTGGCACTCACACCATGTTCCTGCAGCAGAAGACCCTTCCGGGCTATGCCGCCCATATCACTGTGAGCGCGCATCTCCCCCGTTATCCTGTATGGAAGACGGATGAAGGCAAAGCCCCGCCAGAGGCTATCGGCTCCTTTGGCGACAGCCTATCGCTGCTGCGCTACGCGGTCCGATACGGGAGCGTGTCTGGTGAGGCTACGGAGATAGCGTATCCCCAAGCCATTCAGACGCAGGAGCCTGCCCTGTCTCACGAGGGCGTCGCACCGGGCAGCACGGTGTCGGTGGTGTTCATCTGGCAGCCCTTGCGCGACATGGACATCTACAAGACCTCCTTGCGACTGGTTGACGAGCAAGGGTTGCTCTGGGCCCAACGCGACCGTGAGCCCTTCATGTATCTCCCTACCAGCGAGTGGCCCATCGGTGCGAGCGTACGCCACGAGGCCGATCTGCGCATACCTCCGGGCACGCCGCCCGGCGTCTTTAGCCTGCGGCTCTGGGTCTATGAAAAGGCAACACAACGGCCCCTCTCCTTTGAGGAGGCTAATGGGCGTCGAGACGATCCCTGGGTGGAGCTTGGGCAGGTCGTCGTAGCAGCAGCTCAGCACGAGTGGGATGAGCGGGTCTTCCTGCCCGAGGG
>DATKWG010000131.1:0-16731 GCA_035529675.1 Anaerolineae bacterium | reverse complement strand
TTTCAGTCCTGAACAGAGTTGAATCATACCTTGGCCAAGGAACCTGCTGAGATGGTAGATGATACGATATGCACCTCCTTCCTCTCCACCATAATAAGTCATTTGCTGTGAAAGAGCAATCCCTCTGCGTCCTCTCCCGTCCAGAGTCCGAGCGATTTGGTCCCCAACCAAAGCCGGGTTCCCTGCCTACACAAAGTCCAAGAGTAGCGCCCCCGATGGCCAAAGACGTTGTGTGCTTTGCGGCAACTCACCAACGGCCGACGACCGCGGAGGTAGGCAGGGGATCGACTTCATCAGGTCAGGGCGGAACTTGGCCACGAACTGGCGTGAGTCCTCCATCGCCGGGTGGTCGGGCGCGTGGATCAGGAAGCGATCGTGCGATGGACAGAAGCCGCGCGATGTCGACGGCGCGCGGGCCGCCGGCGCTGCGACGCAACATACGTGACGGGAGGAGATCTCTTCAGCCATGAAGTCGCGGCAACCAGGCGTGCCCTCATCCTGCGGGCCCCAAGATGGCATCATGTCAAAGACGCGCACCTCTGGGCTGCAGTGACAGGCCAAGCCACCACGGCGGATCCTGAGATCAAGCAGCTATTCCCGTTGGGTCGTTGTGCGCGGTGATTCAAGGACCCCCCTGACGGCTGCAAAGCGGAATCTTCTCCCATAACCGTCGCTCGTCTTCTACCATCCTGGTCGCGTCTTGTCAAGGGGTTAGAGGGAGAGGCCATCGAAAAATGGGTTTGTCACAGGCGAGCCGTAGCCCAGCGAAGGCGAAGAATCTCTGTCTTGTGCGGTTTAGCCTGTACCCCTGAAGCTCGGGGCACTTGTACCCCTGAAGTTCGGGGCACTTGTGCTCAGAGCGATAACGACGGGCCGCTGGCATGAGTTGTTCAGCACCCTCCTTGACACTTGCGTTGCCCGCCCCCCCTCACTCCAACGCCACTGCAATGGCCTCTGCGAGGGTGCGCACCCCTTTGGTCTCCAGGCCATCGACCTTCGGCGCCTGTCCGCCTCTTGGGTGAGGTATCAAGGCGCGCGTGAAGCCGAGTTGGGCAGCTTCACGCAATCGTCTTTCGACCTGGCCCACACTCCTCAGTTCGCCGGCGAGCCCGATCTCGCCAAAGGTGACCAGGTCGGCGTCGACGGGCCGATCGCGAAAGCTGGATGCGATGGCCGTGGCGACGGTCAGGTCCACTGCGGGCTCGCGAATACGCAAGCCGCCAACCACGTTGACAAAGATATCCTGATCGCCCAGCCGAAGCCCCACTCGCTTGCCAAGCACTGCCACCAATAGCAGCAGCCGGTTAAAGTCAACCCCGTTGCAGGTGCGGCGGGGCTGGTCGAGATAGCTCCTGGTCGCCAGTGCCTGAATCTCGACCAGCAGGGGACGGGTGCCCTCCATGGTCACCGCTATGGCAGAGCCGGTGGCGTGACCGAGTCGTTCGGCCAGGAAGGCCTGGGAGGGATTGGCCACCTCCACCAGGCCGGTGTCTCGCATCTCAAAGATGCCCACCTCGTCGGTAGAGCCGAAACGGTTCTTGACGCTGCGCAAGAGCCTATAGGTGTGAAACCGGTCCCCCTCCAGATAGAGGACGGTATCCACGACATGCTCGAGCAAACGCGGTCCCGCGATGTTGCCCATCTTGGTAACATGCCCCACCAGGAATACGGGCACGTTCTGGTTCTTGGCCAGGCGCAACAGCGCCCCGGCGCACTCTCGAACCTGGCTGACGCTTCCGGCAGAGGATTCCAGGTTTTCCGTTCGGATCGACTGTATGGAATCGACCACGGCCAGGCAAGGCCGCATTGTCTCGATGTGGGCCAGGATCTCTTCCAGGCTCGTCTCTGCCAGCAGGTAGAGGGCGGGCGAGGTGATTCCCAATCGCTCCGCTCGGAGCTTGATCTGGTGCGTTGACTCCTCGCCCGAGATGTAGAGCGCTGGCGCGCCGCCCTCGCTGGCCATTCCGGCCAACTGGAGCATCAGGGTGGACTTGCCAATGCCTGGATCGCCACCAATCAAGATCACCGTGCCGGGCACAATGCCGCCCCCCAGCACCCGGTTCAGCTCCTCGACCGGCACTCGCACCCGCTGGTGCGAGTTCGAGGCGACTTCGGGCAGGGGAAGGGGCTGGCTCTTGAACTCCAGTGACCCGACGGAGGGCCGGGTGGCGCGAAAAGAAGAGGACCTTGAGGATTCGACGGGAGTCTCTACCAGAGCATTCCACTCACCGCACTCGGGACAGCGTCCCATCCACTTTGGCTGCGTGGCACCGCAGTTGTGGCACACGTACCGAGCGCGGGTGCGGCTCATCCCTATCGCTGCTCTCCAGACAACAGCGCCTCGGGCTGGCCGGTGGCTTCCGACAGCCGTAGTAGGATGTTGTCATCTTTGGCGTCCACCAGCACTACGTCGCCGTCGCCAAAGACCTGCTCCAGCATCTTTTCGGCGAGGGGGTCCTCCACGAACCGCTGGATGGCCCGCCGAAGGGGTCTGGCCCCGAACTGAGGATCATAGCCCTTGGCCACCAGCAGATCACGGCCAGCGTCGGTGAGCGCAACCGTCATTCCGTACTCCGCCAGGCGCTCATTGAGCAGGCCAAGCTGCATATCGACGATCTGGGTGATGTCCTCCTTGGTGAGCTCGTGGAAGACGACGATCTCGTCCACCCGGTTGAGGAACTCGGGACGAAAGAGCTTCTTGAGCTCCTTCATCAGCTTCCCCTTCATCTCTTTGTAGCGGGCAGGCTGATTTTCGGCCCCCTCGACCGACACAAAGCCGAGGGTGGAGTCACGGGTGATGACCGAACTGCCCACGTTGGAGGTCATGATTACGATGGCGTTGCGGAAATCGACCTTGCGTCCCTTCGCGTCGGTCAGACGCCCATCCTCCATGATCTGCAAGAGCATGTTGAAGGCTTCGGGGTGGGCTTTCTCTATCTCGTCAAAGCAAATCACCGTATAGGGTCTGCGACGAACCCCCTCGGTGAGCTGTCCGGCCTCCTCATATCCGACATAGCCCGGGGGTGCGCCGACCAACCGCGAGACGGAGTGGCGTTCCATGAACTCGGACATGTCGATCTGTAGCAGAGCCTCGTCGGTGCCGAACATGAACTCAGCCAGAGCCTTGCAGAGCTCGGTCTTGCCCACGCCTGTTGGGCCCAAGAAGATGAAGGACCCGATGGGGCGGTGTGGATCCTTGAGCCCTGCGCGAGCCCGCCGCACCGACCGAGCAAGGGTCTCGATGGCCTGATCCTGCCCCACGATCCGCTTGTGCAGAATCTCTTCCATACGAAGAAGACGTTCAGACTCCTCTTCGGCGATGTTGGCCACGGGCACACCGGTCCACATGGAGACGATCTCGGCAATGTCGGCGGCTGTGACCTCAAGGGGCAGCCTTCGCCCAGCCAGGGGAGCGTCGAGACCGATCCGGTCGGGTACAAAAGCGCGATCGGGTGGCACTGGCGCAAGAGATGGAACCAGCAGCGGTTGGTCGAGCGCACGAGGTCCCACATCGATATCTGCTGGAGCCGAAGGCAGGAATTCGCCTTGTCTCTCACCATGGAATACCTTGAAGACGCGCACTCGCGAGGCAGCCTCATCCACGAGATCGATGGCCTTGTCTGGCAAGAAACGATCGGGCACATAGCGAACGGCAAGCCGCACGGCAGCCTCCAAAGCTTCGTCCGAGATGGTCAGGCTGTGATGCTCCTCATAGCGGCTGCGTATGCCTCGAAGTATCTCGAGCGTTTCCTCAGCAGTGGGCTCGTCAACGTAGACTGGCTGGAAACGCCGCTCTAAAGCTGCGTCGCTTTCGATGCGCTTTCTATACTCGTCCAATGTGGTGGCCCCGATGCACTGCAGCTCGCCCCGCGCTAGGGCGGGCTTCAGGATGTTGGCTGCGTCCACAGAGCTTCCGGCCGACCCGGCCCCCACAAGCATATGCAGTTCGTCGATAAAGACGACCGTCTCGGTTGACTTGATCTCATCGATGACTCGCTTGAGCCGCTCCTCGAACTGTCCCCGATACATGGTCCCGGCCACCAGCGAACCCACGTCCAGGCGAACGAGCCGCTTATCCTTCAAGTCGGAAGGCACGTCTCCTGCCACCATGCGCTGGGCCAGGCCTTCGACGATAGCCGTCTTCCCAACCCCCGGCTCACCTATGAGTGCCGGGTTGTTCTTTGTGCGTCGAGCCAGGATCTGTACCACTCGTTCGATCTCCGTCTGTCGTCCGATAACTGGGTCCAGCTCTCCTTCGCGAGCCCGCTGGGTGAGGTCGGTGCCCAACTGCGCCAGGAGGGATCCTTCCTTGCCGGCCGACCCCTCTTTCGGGGAGCTTGTGGAAGCTGCCTCTCGGCGCATGAGGTTCAAGACCCTCCGCCGCACAATCTCAGGCCTGACGTTCAAGCCACGCAAGATGCCTGAGGCCATCGTATCTTGATCGCGCGCGAGAGCCAGCAACAGATGCTCGGTACCGATGTAGCGGTGCCCCAGTCTCTTGGCCTCCCCGACCGCCTGCTGAAGGATACGCTTGGTCTGATCGGACAACTCCAGTCTGCCGCCAACCTGCTTTCCTCGGCCCACCACGCGCTCCACGGCATCTCGTACTTGGTCTGAGGAGAGCCCCAAGTTGGACAGCACTCGAGAAGCGATTCCTTGCTCGGTACGCAAAAGGCCAAGGAGCAGGTGTTCGGTGCCAATGAACCCATGCCGCATGCGTTTCGCTTCCTCCTGAGCCAGGCTCAAGGATTGCCGCGCACGCTGAGTGAAGTGATCAAGCTTGTTGGCCATAACTCACCTTGCTTTCATACAATCCCGCGGGCGCTCAGCCAGGCACACACCAACCTCCCATCGTCACCAACAATCACCAATCGACATACGCTGATTCAACGCTGAACGCCCAGGACACGATCTTACATTGACTGCACCTGCTGGCATGATGCACGCTGCCGCTGGAATGCGGGCAAATGTCCAACCCGGCATCTGAGCGCGTTGCGTTGCTCGCCGATAACATGGCCCCACAGCTTACCGGTTGCCGCAGCGATTCTCTCTCCGCCGGACGACCCCGCAACACAGCCAGACACCCCTCTGCCCAGAATCAGCCGTCACATTCTAAGGAGAAACCCAGGTTTGTCTCGCATCGGCGCAAGCCCGGCAAGCCGTCGAGTCGCCAGCTGACCTCCCCACGGATGCACCCCGCTGGCCAGTACATGCCCTCTACTGGGCCTCATCCTCCTCTGACAAGTCCTCGAGTTCTTGCGTCTGGTCGGACTCTTGCTCCTCTGACAAGTCCTCGAGCTCTTGCGTCTGGTCGGACTCTTGCTCCTCTGACAAGCCCTCGAGCTCTTGTGCCTGGTCGGACTCTTGCTCCTCTGACAATTCCTCGAGCTCTTGCGTCTGGTCGGACTCTTGCTCCTCTGACAAGTCCTCGAGCTCTTGTGTCTGGTCGGCCTCTTGCTCCTCTGACAAGTCCTCGAGCTCTTGCGTCTGGTCGGCCTCTTGCAGATCGTACTCAGGGATTTCTTCTTCCTGGGCACGTCGGAGACTCAATCCTATGCGCTGCCTGCTGACATCTATGCGAATGATGCGCAGGGTCACCTCCTGCCCCTCTTCCAGGACCTCGTTTGCATGCTCTATGCGCTCATCCGAGAGTTCTGAGATATGGACAAGACCCTCGATATCCTCGTCAAGCCGAGCGAAGGCACCGAAATCAGTGAGCTTGGTGATGGTGCAGGTGACTAGCTGACCGACGTCGTACTTTTCCTCTATTCGGCTCCACGGCTCCTTCTCGAGTCGCTTGAGGCTCAGCGCGATGCGCCGTCTCTCCCTATCCACTCCCAGCACGTAGACGTCCACTTCCTGGCCCAGTGAGAGCATCTCTCTTGGGTGTCTCACGCGGCGCCAGGCAAGCTCAGACAGGTGAATCAGACCGTCAGCGCCACCCAGATCAACAAAAGCACCAAAGTCGCACAAGCTGCTGACCACGCCGTGCCTGACCTCACCCTCTCGCAATTCGGTCAGCAGTCGAGCCTTCTGCTCTTCACGCCACTCACGCTGTGCGGCCCTTTCCGAAAGGATCAACCGATTGCGCCGGCGGTCCATTTCGATGATCTTTAGCTTGAGATCCCTGCCCACCAGTTTCGCGAGGATTGTCTCGCGTTCACCGTTATCCAGGCCACGGCCCAGCCGGGCGCTGGCGATCTGTGAAGCGGGCACAAAGCCACGCACCCGTCCCAGGTTGACGATGACTCCGCCCCTGTTGTACCCCGCAACCGGTTTTTCGAGAATCTCTTCTGCCTCGAATAGCCTGCTCGCCTCCTGCCAGTCGCTCTCCATGAGAGCACGCGAGAGCGAAAGGATCATGTCGCCGTTGCGGTTCTCTGGGTGAAGGACGTAGGCCATAATTCTGTCCCCCACCTTGAGCGACTTGCGGTATTCCGGATCGAGACGGTCCAGGTCCCGATCGGTAACAATCCCTTCGCTTTTGTACCCGACGTCCACCAGAATCTCTGTGGGCCTGATTCTGACGATGACGCCCTCGACAGCGTCCCCGCGTTTGGGCGGCAGCCTGCCATACCCTCCGTCTAGCAGCTCGGCCATCGAATCGGGGGACTGCCCTAGAGCCTCTCCTCCTTTCGTCTCCGGCGCTGTGACCTCCCCTTTCTCCATGCACCCTCCCTTTTCCTGTCGGGGTATCGACGATCACTATTATACTGGCTTTGGCGACACAACGCAATGTGGGCATCATGAGAGTATCGCAAAACCCTGTATGAGCTCCCGTCGTTGTCACTCTGAGCAAGTGCCCCGGACTTCAGGGGTACAAGTGCCCCGAACTTCAGGGGTACAAGTGCCCCGAACTTCAGGGGTACAAGTGCCCCGAACTCCAGGGGTACAGGCGAAGAGTCTAAACCGCACAAAACGGAGATTCTTCGTCTTCGCTGCGCCACGGCTCACCTGTGACAAACCCGTTTTTCGATACCCTCTGTGGGCATCATAGCGTTCATGTTCGCAGTCTCATCCGATATGCAGCAGCCGTCCATCCAAGTTGCCACACCTGCTGAAGCTGGTCTGGCAGCCGCGTGTCGCTGGCGACTTGTCAGAATCCAGTGCGATCCATCGTGGGTCGGCGAAGCTCAGGATCCGATCCACAGAGTCACCAGACCGCCCACTCGCAAGCCCTTGTTATCAAACTGGAGGACGCGCACGTCGACGCGGGCATATACGTGGTCGCGCAGAGCCCCCTCCCAGAGTATCGAATCGCCCGTCCTGCGATAGGGATACTCATCCATGCCCCCCAGTCTCGCACCTTCAGCGGTCTCTCCCTCGTAGGTCAAGGTCGATCCCGGTATGGCGGCTTCCTTGCCCACACCATAGGCGACTGGCCCGACATATTTGATGGCTGAGCTGGTGACGATCGGCTCCGTTCGCGGACTCGCCTCCGCGATGACCACCTTGGCCGTGCCCAACAGGTGGAGCTCGTCTTCCGTGACCCAGGCCACCCGCAGCTTGAGGTCAACCTCGACCCCATCCAAGGGACTTCCACTCCAATCGAGGGAATCTCCCCTGCGCTTGAGGGCCGGTTGTCCCTCGATGATCACTCGGGCCCCATCCTTGGTCATCCGCTCGTATCGGATGTCGGTGCCCGGGATGGTGCTGCCAGCGGTCACGCTCAGTTTCGTGGGAAGTCGGTAGGTCAGAGTGCTGGATCCGCGGCCAGGCTTGCCCAGGCACCCCACCACGACCGCCACAGCCAGGACTGACCCAATCCACAACAATGCACGCTTCGGGCAAGTGCGCCTCTCTGCCACAGACTATCTCCCAATCGCATGTCGGCTGAGACCAGCCTCTCGATTCGATTGTACGACCGGCCGGTAGGCTTGTCAAGGAGCTTATTGGGCCCACCACCCGCAGGTGGCATCGGAACAGTGCGAAGCGAGGAAAGGGTCCCTTTGGCCAGCAGATCGCCTTCAGGTCGAATCGCGAATGGCTACCAAGAGTCGCGCCCCCCAGGCCCTTGCTCACCCAATCCCTGGCATAAGTATCGGCACACGGAGCGTTTTCTACATGCGACCCAACAACAGGAGACACCGTGATCCTTGGGATCACGGCGTCACGTGGCCAGCACGCCTCTACCGGACGACGACGCTCACCAAGCGGCCAGGGACATAGATCATCTTCAGCACTTGCCTGCCCTCGATGTGTCGTCGCACGTTAGGGTTGTCCAGGGCCGCAGCTCTGGCCTGCTCCTCGGTGGTCTCAGCCGGCACCGTCAGGCGCGCACGAACGTGGCCATTGACCTGCACAACAAGGGTGATCACCTCATCGGCGGCCAACTCCTCGTCCCATTGAGGCCAGGGTCGGGTATGGACGCTATACTGTCCCCCGATCTGTTCCCAGAGCTCCTCGGCCAGGTGAGGCATGACCGGGGCAACCATGAGTATGAGGCTGCGTATGGCGTCATCCCACGCTGCGGTGGCATAGACACTAGTCTCCTTGGCCTTGACCAGGTAGTTGTTGAACTCCATTAGCGCTGCCAGCATAGTGTTGAACTTGAACGAGTGCATGTCAGCCGTCACACGCGCGATCGTCTTGTGGGTCATCCGGCGCAACGCCGCAATCGCGTCAGCGGGCGGCGCCTCACCGGGCGGAGGGGGCTCCTCAAGGACGAGCGACCACATGCGATTGACGAAGCGATGGGTCCCCTCGATGCCTGTCGAGCTCCAGCTTCCCCCAAGGTGCCAGGGGCCGATGAACATCAGGAAGGCCCGCACCGCGTCGGCTCCGAGGGTGGCAACATAGTCATCTGGGTTGACCACGTTGCCCCGAGATTTGCTCATCTTCTCGTTATCCTCGCCAAGAATGATCCCCTGGTTAAAGAGGCGCAGCATTGGCTCGTCAAAGTCAACCAGTCCCAGATCGCGCATGACCTTGGTGAAGAAGCGAGTGTACATCAGGTGCATCGTGGCATGCTCGATGCCGCCCGTATACTGATCGACCGGCAACCAGTATCTCCCCACCTCCGGATCAAAGGGCACGTCTCCGTCATAGTATGGGCTAACGTAGGCATAGTGATACCAGGACGAGCACACGAAGGTGTCCATGGTGTCAGTCTCGCGCTCGGCCGGTTGGCCACACCTGGGGCAGGCGGCATTGAGAAAGCCTTGATGATACCTCAGCGGCGATTCGCCGGTGGGCATGAACTGGGCGTCATCGGGCAAGAGCACCGGCAAGTCCTGGTAGGGCACCGGCACGATGCCACATTCCTCACAGTAGATGATGGGGATGGGCGAACCCCAATAGCGCTGTCGGCTGATCAGCCAGTCGCGCAGGCGGTAGTTCACCTGCGGCCCACCGATGCCCCTCTCTGCCAGCCACTCGGTGACCGCACCCTTGGCCCTGTCGCCGGGCGTGCCGCTGAACGCCCCCGAGTTGATCATCGTGCCGTACTCGGCATGAAACAAGATGTCTCGATAGAATGGCAGGCTGTGCAGCATCTCCATCAGCGTACGATATTGGCGCACCGCGGGATAGAGAGCCTGGCAACGGGCCAGAATCTCACGGTCGGCCTCCACCGAGTCGAACGCACGTACGCCATCCGCAAAGATGAAGGCCCATCGCGCGCCAACCACCTCATTCCAGTTGTTTGGCTGGAGCTCCTCGCGCATCATGTCAACGTAGTGGTCGATCTGTTCCTCGCCCTGCAGCATGACGAACAGTCCGTCTCCCAGGCTGCCCACTGGCGCGGCAGAGAAGTCGATCCCAGCGTCCCTCAACTGATCGGCAAAAGCGTGCATATCCTGCACCGAGCCGGGAAAGACCAGGCTCTTGGCAACAGCGTCCGGACGCGCTATGACCGGGATGATGGGCAAGCCGTACCTGATGGCGAAGGCAAAGTCGCGCTCGTCGTGACCGGGGACGGCCATGATGGCACCGGTTCCGTAGGTCATCATCACATAGTCGGCGATCCATATGGGAACGCGCTCACCGTTCACCGGGTTCACCGCATAGGCACCGATGAAGACGCCCGTCTTGTCCCTCTCGGCGGACAGACGCTCGATCTCGCTTTGGCGCGAAGCCTGGAACTTGTATGCCTGAACGCTCTCCCGGCGGGGTTCTGCGGTCAGCTTGTCCACCAGGGGATGCTCTGGGGCCAAGACCATGAAAGTCGCTCCCCACAGAGTGTCTGGGCGAGTGGTAAAGACCTCGATGTCATCGCCCGCCTCGGCGCGAAACACGACTTGGGCACCCTCGCTGCGTCCAATCCAGTTCTGCTGCATCGCTTTGACCCGTTCGGGCCAGTCGATCTCTTCCAGGCCGTCGAGCAACTCCTCAGAGTAGTTGGTGATGCGTAAGAACCACTGTTCCAAGTCCTTCTTGATGACCTGGGTCCCGCACCGTTCGCAGTGACGATCTTCTCCCCACACCTGCTCGCGAGCGAGAGTGGTATTGCACCGGGGACAGAAATCGACTGGAGCCCACTTTTTGTAGGCCAGCCCGCGCTCGTAGAACTTGAGAAAGAACCACTGAGTCCACTTGTAGTATTCGGGCAAACAGGTGATCGCCTCCCGGTCCCAGGCCCACATGGCCCCCATGGAGCGCAACTGCTTGCGCATGTGCTCGATGTTGCCCATGGTCCACTTGTGAGGATGAATGCACCGTTCGATGGCGGCGTTCTCGGCGGGCAAGCCAAAAGCATCAAACCCCACGGGGAAAAAGACGTTGTAGCCCTTCATGCGGTGAAAGCGTGCCCTGGCGTCGGACGGGGCCATGGCGTACCAGTGGCCGATGTGGAGATCGCCCGAAGTATAAGGCAGCATGGTCAAGGCATAGTACTTGGGCCGACTGGGATCTTGAACCGTCTTGTACAGGCCGGTCTCCTCCCACCTTTTCTGCCACTTGGCCTCGATCTCTTGGGCTTGATACCTGCGGAACGTCTTGGTTTTCATCGTATCCTCCGCGCTGGAAGTCCCTCGGCCTTGGGCATCCACGGCAAAGTGCCGTCGGCCGCGCCTCAATGGGCCTCTGCCTTCCTGCACCAGTGACCAGGGAAGGGCTCTGGCATCGATCCACACCACCAAAAGAGCCTCACCCCGTTGGGTGAGGCTCCCAGATAGCTTGTGATCTTGCAGGTCTCTTTTCAGCGGGTCCCCCTCCCAACCGGCATCGGCTCCTCTTCAGAGAGGAGCTCAACTAGCAGGAGATGACTGATACCGATCGCGCGAAGGATGACCGTTGCCATTGACGCACCACTCCCTGGCTTATTGCTATCATAGCACGCTTGGCGGCGCTTGTCAAGGGATTGGGTCATTCGCAGGGTGCCCAAACCCCTTCGCCACAAGGACAAAGGGGGGTTCCACGCGAAACCGCCGCGCAAGTCAGGCTTCGCCAAGTAGTGGAGCTGAGGGGACTCGAACCCCTGACCCCCTGAATGCCATTCAGGTGCTCTCCCAACTGAGCTACAGCCCCACTCTCTGAGATCTGAGGAAACGACCCGTCCGTCGCGCGGGTTCCGCACTCTGTTACCGGAGATTGCCCAGATACCCTGTTCCAGACCCGGTCGCGACCCTCACCCACCCTCTCTTGACACCCATTGATGGAGCTGAGGGGACTCGAACCCCTGGCCTCATCAGTGCGATTGATGCGCTCTCCCAACTGAGCTACAGCCCCTCGCAGCCTGGCGTTAGTATAGTAGAATGAGGGGGACTGTCAAGTGAGGGGCGCTACATGGCCATGCCCCCATCGACCCGGAGGACCTGGCCAGTGATGTAGGCGGCAGCATCCGACGCCAAGAATGCCACCGCGTCGGCCACGTCTTCGGTACTTCCCATACGCCCCAGGGGTATCTGAGCCTGCACCTTCTGGACCACCTCCTCGGAGAGCACGGCGGTCAGACGGGTCTCGATGAAACCGGGTGCCACTAGATTCACGGTGATATGGCGCGACCCAAGCTCCTTGGCCAGGGACTTGGTGAAGCCGATCAATCCCGCCTTGGCCGCAGCATAGTTGGCCTGGCCTGCATTGCCCATAAGACCGACGACCGAGCCAATGCTGATGATGCGGCCATAACGCTTGCGCAAGAGTATGCGCTGTACAGCCTTGGTGCAATGAAAGGCGCCCTTCAGATTGGTGTCCAGCACTGCGTCCCAGTCGGCCTCAGACATGCGCAGGAGCAGACGGTCGCGGGTGATGCCCGCGTTGTTCACCAGAACATCCACGGTACCGTACGTGTCTACCGCGACTCGCACCATGTTCTGGGCGTCGGCAGAGCTGCGTATGTCGGTGTGTACGAAGGTCGCTTCGCCGCCAGCTTCGCGAATCAGTCGCACCGTTTCAGAGCCACCCTGGTCGTCGATGTCGGCGATTATGACCTTGGCCCCTTCCTGGGCAAAGAGCATGGCTGTCGCCTGTCCGATGCCCAGCGCGCCTCCGGTCACGATCACTACTTTGCCATCAAATCGCATCTCTCGTTGGCCTCCTCAGTGATTGTTTCTGGTATCTGCAGGTGTCGGCCTTCCTCCAGTGCCGCGCCTGCTCTGGTCAGCCCCCCGCTCTCACCGGTCCAGCGCCTCCAGGTTGAACGCCTCCAAGCCGGCCGCGTCTGTCACCCCGCAAAGCCTGGTGGAACGGTTGATCCTTCTGATGAGGCCCGAAGCCACGGCCCGTGGACCTATTTCGATCATGGCCGTGACGCCCCGTTCCACCATGAGCTCCACCGACTCGACCCATCGGAGGGGCGAAGTGATCTGCCGCAGCAGGGCCGCCCTGATCTCTGATGGGTCGCTCAGGGGGGATGCAGTGGCATTGCTGATCACCGGCGCCCAGGGCCGCCGGAAGATAGTCGCCTCAAGGGCGGCCCCCAGCCGGTCGCCCGCAGCCCTCATCAGTGGAGTATGAGAGGCTATGCTCACTGCCAGTCGGAGCGCCCTCTTGGCCCCTCTCTCGCTTGCCAGAGCGATGGCCCGCTCTAGCGGAGCGTTTTCGCCCGCGATCACCACCTGCCCCGGCGAGTTAAAGTTCGCCATCCAGACCCCCTGGCCATCACGGTTGACCTCCTCGACGATCTCGGCCACCGCCTGGTCACTCAACCCGATGATGGCAGCCATCCCGCCGGGAGCCAGCACTCCTGCGTCGCGCATGGCCTCGCCACGCTCTCGAACCAGCAAAAGCCCAGCCTCAAAGTCCAATGCACCTGCAACCGCCAGAGCCGAGAACTCTCCCAGGCTGTGGCCGGCCACAAAGGCCACGCGAGGCAAGACTCGCGCCATACGGGGAGCCAGCACCTCCCACAGGGCCATGGTGGTGGTGTAGACGGCCGGTTGGGTATTGGCCGTGTCATTCAGCTCGTCGGGCGGCCCCTCGAAGCAGAGCTTGGACAGGGGAAAGCCCAACGCGCGATCAGCCCGTTGGTAAAGTGCCCTGGCCTCAGGGAACGCTTCATGTATGTCTCGGCCCATGCCCACCGACTGACACCCCTGTCCAGGGAAGACCAGCGCCAGGTCGCCATCAGGTGTCGCCACTGCTCCTTGCTCCCCACTATACGATGATCGACTGCAACCTGGATAGGAGGGATTCGGCCTGGGCTACTGTTCGGGCCACGACCTCTCCGGCGGGCAAGATGTCGTGCACCAAACCCGCCACCTGCCCCGCTATGACAGACCCGTAGGTCACATCACCCTCTATGGCCGCCTTGCGCAACCGGCCCGTGCCAAACTCCATGATCTCCTGATCTGAGGCTCCTCTCCTCTCCAGCTCTTCAAACTCGCGTATCATGGGGTTGCGGATGCACCGGACTGGATGGCCGACGGAGCGCCCGGTAACCATAGTCGATCGCTCGTTTGCCCGCAAGATCGCCTTTTTGTAGTCTGGATGGGCGGCGCACTCGTCGGTGCAGATGAAGCGGGTGCCCATCTGGATTCCCGCCGCACCCAGAGCCAGAGCAGCGACAAGGCCTCGTCCGTCGGCGAGGCCGCCAGCGGCGATCACCGGAATGCGAACCGAGTCTACCACTCGCGGAACCAGGGCCATGGTGCTCACGGTGCCGACATGCCCCCCCGACTCTTCTCCCTCGGCCACAACTGCGTCGGCCCCACTGCGCTCCAGCCGACGCGCCAGTGCCGCCGAGGCGATCACTGGAATGACCATGACCCCGGCATCTTTGAGAGGTCTGACGTAGCGTGCCGGGTTCCCCGCGCCTGTGGTGACCACGGGCACCCTCTCCTCTATGCAGAGCGCCATCACCTCATCGACGTAGGGACTGACCATGGGGATATTGACCCCGTAGGGCTTTGTGGTGTAGTCTTTGATGCTGCGAATCTGCTGGCGCACAGCATCGCGCGACGCGTTGCCAGCGCCCAATATGCCCAGGCCACCGGCCTCGGACACAGCGACTACCAGCTCCCACGTGGCAACCCAGGCCATGCCCCCCTGCACAATGGGATGAGTGATACCTACGAGTTCAGTCAACGCTGTCTTGAGCATCCAGTCCTCCTCCAGACCTGTCACGCGCCTGCAATAACACCAGCGCAATGTCCTGGTTGCGCTGGGCAAGAATGCACGCTAGAAGGGCAACTCTGTGGCGTCGAGCGTGTTAGTAGTAGTGAACGATCTGCGTTGCGAGCCCCAAGAGGGGCGATTCGTGCATCGGCCCTGTGTGATGGGGAGCCTCTAGCAGCGTCATTCATACCCTGGGAGGAGACTGATGACCAGGCGAGTTGTGGTAACGGGGATGGGCACGATATCTCCCTTGGGCAACGATGTGGCCACGACCTGGGATGCGTTGGTGGCGGGGCGGTCGGGCGTTGGCCCTATCACCAGGTTCGACGCCTCGGGATACAAGACCCGCATAGCGGCCGAAGTGAAGGGCTTTGATCCCAGCGAGCACTTCTCGTCCAAGGAGGTGCGCAGGCTAGACCCGTTCATTCAGTATGCCCTGGTGGCAGCGCGCGAGGCCGTCCGTGATGCGCGGCTTGTCCTTGATGACGGTCAGGCACAACGGGCCGCGGTCATAGTCGGTTCGGGTATCGGTGGAATCAGCACTATCACCGAGCAGACCAGGCTGCTTGACCAGCGCGGGCCGAGCCGGGTGAGCCCCTTTCTGATACCAATGATCCTTGTTGACACGGCTGCTGGCCTGGTGGCCATAGAGTTCGGTTTCACCGGTCCCAACATGGCGGTGATCTCGGCCTGCGCAACCGGGAGCAATGCAGTTGGAGAGGCCTCTGAGATGATTCGGCGTGGCGTGGCCGATGTGGCCATCTGCGGGGGCACCGAGGCGGGGATCGTGCCCATCGCCATAGCAGGCTTTAGCGTGATGCGCGCAATTTCGGAGCGCAACGACGACCCCGAGCGCGCGTCCCGCCCGTTTGACCGCGATCGAGATGGGTTCGTTGTGGGGGAGGGTGCTGCCATTCTCGTTCTGGAGGAGATGGAACGAGCCCAAGCGCGAGGGGCCTCCATACATGCCGAGGTTGTCGGCTACGGAAGCACCTGTGACGCCTTTCATGTCGCCGCGCCCAAAGAGAATGGTGCCGGCGCGGCAGCCTGCATGCAGCAGGCCCTGGCTTCGGCGGGCCTTGCGCCCGAGCAGATCGACTACATCAACGCTCACGGCACCAGCACGCGTCTAAACGATGTCACCGAGACCCGGGCGATCAAGAGGGCTTTCGGCGCACATGCTTCGCGCCTGATGGTCAGTTCCACCAAGTCGATGTCCGGACACCTCCTGGGGGCAGCGGGAGGGCTGGAGGCCATAGTTTGCGTCAAGGCGCTGGAGAGTGGCATCGTCCCGCCCACGATAAACCTGGATGAACCGGACCCGGAATGCGATCTGGACTATGTACCCCACAAAGCGCGTGAGGAGGGGATCACCACGGCCATGTCCAATTCCTTTGGCTTTGGCGGGCACAATGCTACTCTCATCTTCAGAAGGATAGAGGAGGCCCAAGCTGACCCTGCGAGCTGAAATCGTCGGTTGGGGCATGTGCGTGCCCGAGCGCGTGTTGACCAACGATGACCTGGCGCAGTTGGTGGATACTTCCGACGGCTGGATTCGCGCTCGGACGGGCATCGAACGGCGTCACGTGGCTGGCCCCCAGGAAACCACGGCACAGATGGCCGTCGATGCCGCCCGCAAGGCCCTGCAGGTGGCCGACGCCGACCCGCGCGATATAGACCTTATCATCATAGGCACGGCCACGCCCGACCACCTCTTTCCCTCGGCCGCCTGCCTGGTCCAAGATGCTCTGGGGGCGACCAGAGCGGGGGCGTTTGATGTCAACGCGGGTTGCTCTGGCTTTGTGTACGCTTTGGTCCTGGGTCATCAGGCCATCGTCTCTGGGGAACACAAGCTAGTCCTGGTCATAGGTGCAGACACGATGACCAGGGTGATCGACTGGCAGGATCGCAGCACTTGCGTCCTCTTTGGCGATGGTGCCGGGGCAGTGCTGCTGAGAGCAAGCGAGGGACCTGCTGGTGTGCTATCGACGCTCCTGGGCTCCGATGGCTCGGGCGCAGAGCTGCTGATGATCCCGGCCGGGGGAAGTGCGATGCCCGCCAGCCGCGAGACGGTGGAGCAGGGACAGCACTATTTGCGGATGGAGGGTCGCCAAATCTTTCGCTTTGCCACGCAGGTCATCCCCCAGGCCACGAGGTCAGTGGTGCGCAAGGCGGGGCTCAGGGTCAAAGACATCGATCTGATCATCCCACACCAGGCCAACCTGCGAATCATCACCG
>DATKWG010000130.1:0-12498 GCA_035529675.1 Anaerolineae bacterium | reverse complement strand
CCCGGCTCTCGCTTCTTGTTCTGCGCGATTCCGCGCATCTTCTTCCTCGCGCCCGGCGGCCAAAGCCCCCGCGCCCTGGCCTCGTCCTCGTACATCTGGATCGACACGCCCCTTCCTATCGGCACCCTGACCAGCTTGCCCCCTCTCTTGGCCTCGGGGATGGTCATCTGGCTGCGCAGCACTGCCATCTCAGTCTCTCCTCTCGTCACGTGGTTTATCCATCTTGCCCAATCGTTTTCTGACCGCTTCCTCCTGTCCTGGATGACAACGCACATACACGCCTGGCTTGATCTCCACACGAACCAGTGGCTGTCCAGACGGCTGACGCCGCCGCCGCGCCCGCGGGCTTGGGCTGGGTACTCGCTGCATGGCCCGATCTCGGTGTCGCTGCGTCGCTTTGGATACCTCGCCCGCCCACGACCGAGGCAGCGCGCAAAAGATGGGCTTCACCAGATGGAGAGCTCGCAGAAAAGCCAGCCGCTTATCAGCGCCATCGGCCATCTCCTGCTGCCAGCTTGCCAGCAGCGCCTTACCAGCCGGGCTGTTGCGCACGAAGAGCAGCTCCTGGGCATAGAGCAGGACGCGCAGATCGCCCACCACGGCCTCGGTGCGCTTCCGCTCCGACGGAGTGCCTACGTCCGCGGCCACCGCCCGATACCGCCATAGTGGTGCCGCCGCGTCCCAGCGCTCCAGAAAGTGTAACCCGTATCCCAGCAGGTCCCAGGGAATCGTGGCCCCCGGCTCAGTGAAGATGGCCCGATCGAACTCCAGGTCGTAGCCCTCGCTGATCACCACCTGCAGCCCCATCCGCTTCCCTCGGGTCTGGGCGGTTTTGTCCGGCTTGCGCAGGACCAGCATGTCGTTCATTCTTTCCTCACCTGCAGCGTGGCGATGATCGATGATTTCCTCTTATTGAAATGGGCTCCTTCGACAAAGCGCCATTTCCGCGTTGTATAGAATCCCAAAAAGCCCCCCAACTCGGTGTCTGGATCGAACAGATCCAAAGACCGGAGACTATATCGCCATCGATGAGTGATGTCCGCGTATGCGTTATCATGCTGCCAGTAGGGTCCCCTGAACTCCAGCAGGCCATCGGGTTTCAGGATCCGCCAGCATTCATTCAGGGCAGCTACGAGATCGATCTCCAAATGCTCAAGCACCGAGTTCGCCCTAATCCTATCAAAGCTGCGATCCTCCCACGGCCAAGGCAGATCGTTGAGATCATGTGCCACTGTTATCCATGGTCGGTCTGAATCAAGTTGCCGGTCATGGTTGACTGCACCTTTTATTGGTGCTTTGCCAGCGCCCAGATTCAGCGTAATGGGCATTGACGATACTCCTCTGGCGGTTCCAGCGTCTCCATATTCACCGGCTCTACCATCAGATGCGTCCACTTTTTGCCCGGCACCCGAATCGATACTGGGCAATAATGATAGGTGTAGACGTGCTTCAGATACCCCACTTGCCCGCCGGTCTTGTGCACGTATCGGGCCTGCGCCTTGTTGGGAGATTTCCGCGATTTCCGATCACCGAAAAGGTTCCCTGTATTGTCCAGTAACTTTCGCCGCATGGCCAGGAAAAGGCCGCCGACATATTCTGAATAGATGACTTCGCCATCATCAGCCAGTGGATGACGACTGCCGCTCTTGTTATCCCCGGGATTGTCAAGTCCCAACATCATCAGCTTTGGGCGCTTGGCCATGGCATCCAACAAGCGCCGAAGCCAGTCCGGGTTCAGCACTGGACATAGCCCATCGTCATCTGTGCAGATCACGGGATCAGACGAAGAGACCTTGACCACGTCGATCAGGTTTTGATGCATCCCGCCCTGAGTCTTCCGCCTATGCAATCTGCAGCCCCTCGATTGCACCCACTCAGCCGTTCCATCGGTGCTGCCATCATCAATCACCGTTAGACGGTAAGGCGTGAACGTGCGCGTCTGAATGCACTGGATGGTCCGTTGCAGCATCTCCAGTCGATTGTGCGTGCCGATCACAATGTCGATGATCCTGTCATCGCTGCCCATGGTTCTCCAAGTCGTGGTTGCCCGCTCCCGGATTCAGCTTTTCCAACTGCGCCTGTTCTCCCCGATATGTTCCGCCAATGGCAAGGCGCATAGCCAGCAGCCTTGTGCGTTCAACTCGGCGCACAGTCGATGATCATACTTGTGGGCATTGTCCGGTATCATTGGCTCAAGTTGTGGCCACAGGGCTGCACGAAAGGACCAGTTGGCGCCTGGCACCGTGCGCCGTTGTAACACCACTTGCTCACCGATGCTGTGGACAGCCAGGACCGGCGTCCACTCATAGGCTGGCTCAATGCTGAGAGTGCAGATTGCCACCGGCTGTGGGGCGGCCTCCCAGAATCTGACCAAACGCTCGAGCCAACCTTGATGGTATTCGTAATCATCTGCCGACAACACGATGATGTCCGGCTTATGCCTTAGCGCTAACCCGACGGCGCTCCGCACACCGTGCCCAATCGTGTGATTCTTCGTGCAATTGCAGATGCCGCCTAACTCAGCGACCCGGCGTTCCGTCCCGTCACTTGACCCATTGTCATATAGAACAAGGCCGAAAGGATAGCCACCTTGGTACAGGCTAGCCAGCGTCCTCTCCCACAGATCGAGCCGGTTGTAGCTGAGTATGGCCAACGCTACCTTCATCTCGCCCCTTGCCTGTGGTGCAGAATCTGCAGCCAGACAGTCACCGCCTCTATCATCCCTGACAGTCGCAGGGAAGAGCGCCCGCTGCAATATGTGATCGGCACCTCACAGACAGTGAATCCGTCCTCGCGCAATCGCGCCAGCACTTCCATCTGCCAGGCGTACATCTTGGCAAAACAGCTATATCCTACGACAGCGCGCGCTGCGCCCCGGCTGTATGCCCGATAGCCACTCGTCCAATCGGTCAGCCATGGGCCGCTTTGAGCCAGGTTACACATCACCGCCATTACGCGGCTAGCCATCCGCCGCCACCAGCACCCCCCAACATATTCGCTCCCACGCATAAAACGGGACCCAATGACTATATCCGCATCCGTGGGCAGCCGAGCCGGACGATCCCACGGCCTATGTGAGCCCCCAGCATCCATGATCACGATCCGCTCCGCATCTGACATCTCAATGGCCCAGCGCATTCCATCGCGGATCGATGGCCCGATACCCTGGGAGATGTCGTGTCGGATGACGATGGCGCCCACATCTTGTGCAATCTCCCCCGTACCATCCCTCGATCCATCATCAACTACGATGACAGTCGCAGGTCCTTGCAGGCACAGACTGCCGATGGTCTCGGCCTCATCTTTGGCCGGAATAACTATGGCGATCATCGCCCCCTTCACCGGTTTGTTGCCCGCGCCCAGGTTCAGGATGTCCATGGCCTTACCCTCTGTAGAACTCCGGCGGCTCCAGAGTCTGGCGATCCACAGGACAGACCTCGCGCAGTTCCATGCTATAGTCTCTGCCCGTTCTGATCGAGATGTCCCCGATGTGCTGACAATAGACCTGAGTCAGGTAGCCTACCTCGTAGCCCAACTCCCAGGCTACCCGGCACATGGCCTTCATCGGCGCCCTCCGGTTCTGGGGCGGAGCTTTCCAGTTGGTTCCCCGCTCTTTGAGGAACTGCCGCCTGATGAAGACAAAGTGTCCAGGTAGACACTGACAGAGTGTGACCGTTTCGCCTCGCTCTATGACGTGACGCCTATCGCCCAAATTGGAGTGAGGACTATTCAGGCCCAGCAAGCCCAGCTTTGGCCGAGCGGCCATCTCCATCAGCCCTCGCTCCAACCAATCGGGATCCAGTTTGGGAGGGAGCACGTCATCGTGGGTGAACACCATGGGATCAGAGCTGCTTATCTGAGCCAGCTCCCGCATGTTCGCGGCGATTCCCTTTCTCTCCGGGCGGGAGATCAGATTCCCGATCCTACCATCTCGCAGGACTTCCTCCAGATAGTCGGTGTAGCCGCTGCCGTCGTCGATCACGTGCAGTCGATAGGGACTGGTCGTCCGCGCCCGGACGTACCTGAGCGTCTTGCGGAACAGCTCTATCCTCTCACAAGTCAGCATGACGATGTCCGTGGGCTCCTCCTGTTTGATGAGCTCGTCAGGCCCCTGCTCCTTTGCCAAAGGGTCGTAGCCTTTGTGTATCTCCCATCCCGGCAGCCCTTCTTCCAACGCAATCGGCGCCGTCTCTTGGCCCGTCATCATCTTCGTCCTCCATGTTTGGCTTCGTGTCGTTTCACCGCTGCCCAAGCCAGCTCGGTATCGATCCGGCCAGGAATCAACCCATCCCAGCGCCGCGCACGACCCGGATAGTGCATCAATCCAGCCGTCTTGATCCCCTTAGTGTACTTGGGGAAGGTGTTCCACTCGTTGCCCAGCACCAGTACCTTGAGCGGATCAGCATACATGGCCCGAATCAAGGCCCCCTGATCCCGCTGCAGATGTTTCTCGTATTCCGTCTGCCATCGGCGGAAAAAGGCCGCCACCCGCTCGTTGCGGCCAAAGGCCCACACCCCTCCGTTGTATTGCAGTGTATGCAGGGTCTTGACCGTTCGCTTTACCTCTTCCAGCTCCTTGCGGTTGTTCCTCCGCTCGAAACTGTGCATCGTGTCCATCAGGTGCGGGTCTTTGCAGATCACAAACTCCCAGCCAGCCTCAATCCACTCAAAGAATTGATAGATGGGAGCTATCACTTCAGTGTCAGCGTCCAGGTAGAGCCCTGCCGTCCATTCCGCCGGCGTCAGCTCATAGGCCCTGAGCTTGGCCCGCCGCCCGCCGATGTCGCTATCTGGCTGGATGACCAGGATGTCCTCCGGCCCGATCTTCTTCGCCGCGCAGAGGCAGATGGGGATATCGGGCATGTGCACCTTGATGCTGTTCATGAGCGTGAGCGCCGACTTGCGCGCTGGATCCCCAAAGGCCACGCAGTAGATCCCCCGGCTCTTCTCCGTCCCATGATTCACAGGCTTGACTTCCTTGATCTCAGCTACAGCGAGGGCCACAGCCTCTGTCTCTGGCTGTGCCGCTATGCCCGCATCAATCTCCGGATTGAGCAACTGCTCTATCCCCTCTTGGTGCGCCTGGATGAACCCTTCCACCGAGTGCGACTTGACCGCCGCCCGCAACCTTTCGCGGTTCACGCCGGCGTCTTCCACGGCCCGCTCCAGAGCGGCTATCAGGGCTTTGAGATCCCCTCGCTTGTAACGATAGATGCCCCTCACGTTGGGCAGCTCGTCGATGATCCCCACCCCTTTGGGCACTACCACGCGCACACCGCAGGCCAGCGCCTCCAGCACGGGCATGGGCCCGCCTTCCACTCGGCTCGGGCACACGAGTATGTCCAGGCTCTGGTAGAACGCGGGCATCTCCGCCCACTTGTAGCGCTTGGTAGTCACCGGCCAGCCGCGTCCGCTGGCCCGCCATTCCACCCACTGGCCGATCTTCGATTGAAGCATCCCGATGGCCAAGTCCTGGCCCTTGCGTTTGTTGCTGTAGGTATATCCGCTCAGTCCCACGATAGGCCGCTTGCCGGCTGGTGCCTTGGCGATAACGAATCGGTCTCGCTCCACCGGCAAGGGGGGCTGAATGGTCAACCCATAGGCCGAGAGCGACTCTGCGTACATTCGGCACATGGCCACGCGCAGATCCGCCCGTTTGGCTGCGGCATCCCATAACTTTGCTTTCGAGTTGCCAGGTGGCTCTTCCTCGCGATGGGTGAAGTAGGCCATCACCGGGATACCCGGCCATGCCTTGACCACCTTATCGGCCTCAAAGTAGGCAAACAGATAGAGCAGATCGCAGTCATACGATGGCGCTGCGAGCAGATTCCAGCCCAGTTGGTCGCACAGTGTGCGTGCCATGCGGGCTAGAATCCGATCAGCTTTGTAGTTACGACAGACTACGTTGACTCGCAGCGCCATCAGCTCGAAACTCCCTCTTACGATCCGGCGGTCAGATCCACCACGATGAAGGCGCTGGGCCTGATCAGCCCAAAGGCCGCCCGCATCTCTGCGAGGATAGCCACCATATTTCTGATGAAGAAATCCTCATGGCTATCGCTGACCGACACGGTTGCCCGCTCGCGATCCCAAAGCACCGCTTTCTTCCAGTTGCCCAAGATCACGCTGCCCTCGGTCAGAAGCTCCGACTCTATCACCGGGTGACCCCACAGTGTCTGAGGTCCCTGGGCGATGGGCCCCTGGTAGAAGAACCGGCCGTCCTCATCCCGGGTTAGCTCGATGGTCTCCCAATCAGCGGGATGCATCAGCCAAGCCGTGGGGATGGTTCGGCCAGTCGTTCGCAGGGTCGTCTTGGCCTGTCTGGTAGTAGTCCAGATGTCGGTGTTCCAGGCTTGGATCAGGATACCTGCGGTGTTGAGCAAACCTGTGAAGTTGGCCCCCACGCCGTTCCCATTGAGCATCTGGTCCTCCAGCTCCTCGGCCAGATCATCGGTCAGCTCCTGATCGATGATCCCCCGGATCTGGGCGGCGTCGCTCAGCGCCCGCTTAGTCGCCGGGATCCAGGCAGCGATCGTCTTGACCAGGGCATCCACCAGCTCGAACTCTATGGTGGCTTCCGGCTTCTCGCCCGAGATCTCGGCAGTCGCACCGGCAAAGTCCGTCACATTGGCCTCAGCCACAGGGGCCGCCTGGGTCACCTGCTGAACCTGACGCACAAAGTAGACGATGTCACTGGTGGTCTGCCGAATGGCGATCAGATCCCGCAAGGCCAGCGGCATCCGACCCAGCGGCTCGTAGATGCCCGTGTATTCCGGCACCACGAACGCGCCTGCGGAGGTCGCGTCCTCCCCGGTGATCAGGGCCTTCCTGCCGAGCCCCAGCAGATTCTTGAACTCGATCGGGGGAGACATCAATCCCTTGGCGCTGTCGGGGATCTCGTTGTTGGGGAAGCGGGCCATCCACTCCTTGAAGGCCTTGGCCTCCACGAATTGCTGGCCGATGGTGCCCGCCCTAGCCGCTTGGCCGCCCTCAGGCCGCATCCTATCGCCGGGCTCGGCCACGTTCAGGCCCATGCCCATCTCGGCCACCATCTTGCGAACCGCGTCGTCGTCCTCTTTCTCCTTGATCTGCGCCTTGAGATCGCCCGCCTCTTTCATGTGCGCAGCGACTTTCGCCCGTTCGTCGGCGGTAAAGTCCCGCTCGGCCGTCTCGGCCTGGTCGCAGATCGCCTTGGCAGCCAGCAGAGCTGCCGTGAACTTCTCTTTCATCTCTTTGAGCTTCATCTCACTCCTTGCCTTCTATGCCATACTCGATAAGATCGATGGCTATGCGTTCGGCAAGAGTGCTCGGCGTCCGCGCCCTCGACTTACCATCGCTGGCCTCGTCTTGACCGTCGCCTTCATCCTCGCTTCCGCTATCCTCAGGCTCGGCGCACTTAGCCCCGAGCTCTACCGCCACTTCGTGAAGTTGCTGAATCATCTCTTTGACATCGCTGAGCTGCGTCTCTCCCTGCCGTTTGATAGTCGTCGTGCGCGTCCCCACCCCCGCGCCCAGCATAACCGGGGACACTTCGATGACCTTCAGGCGCTTGAGAAACCGGACGTCTTCGCCCTCGAACTGCCCGTACTCCGACTCGAGAACGTCGTACCCGTATGACCATTCCTGCAATTCGCCCAGGCCCTTGACCGTCTCATAGTGCTCTTTGCCGGTCTGCGTGCTTAGGAAGAACCTGCCGTCGACCAGGCCTTCCTCGTGCTCCTCGCGGATGACCCCGCGTCCGGTAGGCAATTGATCCCAGCCGTGACCCCAGTGCGAGATGCGCACTTGCTCCCCGGTCGTAAAGGCGCCGGGCAAGCTCACATCCCCGTCCTCATCTTTCACGTTCAGCGTGGCGATCACCGCAGTGAACTCGCCGGGCTTGTCCGCCTTGAACGAAAGCCGTCCCCGAAATGTCTTGCGCTCCATCTGGTCTGCCATGTTACCTCCCGAACGTCACCGAACACTGACAGTTCGCATTATTATCGGCTCCACCGGCCGGGTCGCCGGGCCACATCATCCCATTGGAGAATAGATCGCCAATCGGGACGCTCTCGCCATCCATGGCCATATGCTCCGGCCGCGGATTCGAGCTATTGACCTGCCAGCTTTTGGTCTTCAACCCAGCCTGCCTGGCTCCCTCGTTGGTCCCAAAGTTGGCCGAGCCCAGCACGGCGGTACAGGCAATCTCCGGCGCCCGCTGGCTCAGGGCCACCTCAAACACGTGGCCCAGGGCCTCGCGTACTATCTCCGCCGTCAGCGCCATGGCCAGCAGCCCCCGCGTGTGGCTGTTGATCTCCTCGGACGCGATCCGCGATCGCTCCACGAGCCAGCCGTCCATGCGAGTCTCATCCAGCTCAAACTCCAGCTCGTCGGCCATGTAGCCTGCCCAGACGAGTGTCGTGGCTCTGCTCAGCCGGTAGTAATCCGCGCCCAGCTCCTCATTCCATCGCTTGGCATCCCACAGCTCGTCTACCGAGACTATCGTGGCCTTCTTGGGGACCTTGCTCATGACCGCTGCCTGCTGTCGCTCGAAAGTGTGCCGCATCATGCGGGTCCATTGGTCGATGTGTCGCTCGCGCAGCTCGGGCAACGTGGGGTCTATCTGCCCTGGCCGGGCCTTGGCCTCGTGGTCGTGCCCGTGACCCTTGGGCGGCGCGCTATCTCTGGGGCTGGCCTGCCCACCAATCAGCACATTCAGTGGCGTTGCCAGCGCGTCTGCATCTCCGCTGAGGCTGGGCAGATTCATCCGGGCGCGTCCTTCGTTCGGCGTCATCCAGGGCCGCCCTATGGCGCTCTGCAGGCTGGTAGTCTGCTCGTCGAACGACCCGGCCAGCTTCTCAGCCATGTTGAACTCCACGTAGACGCCCGCAGTATCCTCCATGTCAGGCAGGAGCTGCAGCTCGATATCTTCTTCTATCATCTTCAGCCAGGGTCCCAGGCAATCCTGGTATAGGTTCCTATGCTGTTCTTTGATATTGGAAAAAGTCGCGTTATCCAGGATCCCCACCATGGGCAGGGGGATGTGGTAGGCCCGGGCGCATTCCTCGCGGGTCAGCTTCCGCCCGGCCAGGTATTCGCTATCCTTCGCGCTGAAGGAGGCCTGCTTCCAGGTCATTCCCTCTTCCAGGATCGCTGTCCTGCCGCTGTTCTCCTCCCCGCTATACAGCGCCTCGAACTCGGCCTTGAATCGCTCCCGGGCGGGCGCTGACCAGTCCGCCGCCTCGGCCGGGCGTTCGATGATCCCGCTCATGCGCGCCGCATTGGCCCAGTATCCCTCTCGATAGGCGCCCATGGCCTGCTCTTCAGCCAGGACGCGCCGCAGCGTCTCCAGAGGCGATAGCCCTGTCACCGTATTGCTGGGGTTGTATCCCCGGAAATGGACCAGGTCCTCCGGGACTGACTTCAGTCTCTCAGTCCCCAGATTGATCTCATAGCTCTTGGGTATCAGCCCACCCTCTACCCTGACGATCGAAGGGGACACGCGGACCAGATAGAGCTTCTTCTCCCTCCACACCTTGAGCCAATAGGCGTTGAAGTAGATGCCCAGATCCCCCATCATGGCCTCGATTAGTCGATAGCGCGTAGTCGACCAGTTGGGCTTGCTCAGCAGCTCAGCCAATGGGTGATCGTACAACCGCTGACGATCCGTATCCGATACCCGACGAAATACATGTAGTCCGAGCTGGGCCACATTGCGGGCCAGGAAATCCACGCAAGTGCGCACGTTGGGCTGCAGGCGATAGAGCTGGTCGTACTCGTAGATGTGGTCACCGTAGAGGCGAAGCCGACCATAGGTGGCCGTCGGCGACCAGCCTACGTTCACATTGGTGAGCAGCCCTTCGCTAACTACGATCATTGCTTATCACCTGGATGAAATCGACGTTGCGGGCGTCGATCACTATCTCCCCATCCAGACCGATCGGTCCCTTTGGCCCACGCATCAGCGTAGCGTTACGCAAGACCAGGTATCCCCGCCGCCTCCGCCACAGAACGCCTCGGAAGGCAGAATCGGTCTTGCAGTTCACGATCACCTGCGCGCACTCAGGGTAACGTTGGAATATCATCGCTACCTTCGCAGTTTCTCCACTTGTACTTCTAGGTTGGCCGCTTGCGCCTCTAGGTCTGCCCGCCGAACCGGATCAGACATGTAGCGTATGCGCTTCAACAATCGCGCCCTCTTGTTCAGCAATTGGGCTATCTTTTGCGCCTGGCGAAGAGATGCCATCAAACTACCTCCAATCCTCTGTCTTCATACACACTACGTTTGCGCGCCTCGCGCCGCATCGATCTATCCAGGGCCATCACCAGGGCGACGATGCCATCGATCCGCGCCTGGCTCTTGGCTTTGTCGGGCTTGTAATTGCCCGCGGCGTCCTGCTTGACCACCACGCTATCGGCCATGAAACGCAAGACTGGATTGCCCCCGTGGTGGAGGTGCTTCTCCAGCAGCCGCCGCTCAAACTCCTTCATCGGCGCGGCCATGCTCAAGAATCCCTGCCCCATCCCAAAGACTTCTAGCCCCTCATCGGCCAGTTCCTGGCTGAGCTGATAACCCTGGAACAGCCTATCCACGTTCATGTTGCGCAGATCGAACCGCTGCGCATCCTCCAGGACCGCCGCCCGCACGATGCCATAGTCCACGGCATCGCCCTCGGTGACGGTGAGATAGCCCGCCTTGGCCCAGGCTCGATATTGGGCCAGATACTGGTTCCCGTCATCGGCCAACTTCGCCGCCGGGCACCAAAATCGGGCAAGGATATCCAAATCATCGGGATTCTCGCCTTTGGGGAAGACCATCACCCAGGCGGTCAGATCGCTCACCGCCGACAGGTCCAGGCCCCCATAACACTCGCAGCCGAGCAAGCTTTCCTCAACTATGTCGCCGGCGTTCTCATCCCAGAGATCCAGATCGATCCAACGGTCTGACTGCTGCGTCCATTCGTTCAGATGAAACCTCCGAAAGGCGTTCTGCGCTGCCGGAAGCCGCTGCGCACGATGGCACTTACGCCGCAAGTCGTCTATCTTGACCGAAACGCCGAGATTAGGGTTGGCCTTGGCCCAGGTCCTCTCGTCCTTCCAGTCGTCGCCCTCGTCCAGGCAAGTGATGAAGGCAAACCAGGTATCATCTTCGATCGTGCGCGCCAACACGCGCTGCGAGTAGGCATGATGCTCGTAGCAGACGCTGGCCTGATCGCTCCCCGCGGTGGTGATCTCGACAGTCAGGGGTTGGCGCCGTGCGCCTGTGGCCGTATCCAGGGCATCCACCACCCGGCGCGTCTTATGCGCGTGTAGCTCATCGATGAGCGCGGCGTGCACATTCAATCCGTCCATGGTGTCAGCATCAGCTCCCAGAGGCTCGAACTTGGAAGCCGTTTCTGCAATGTGGAGATTATCCCTGTAGACTCTGATCATCCTGGCAAGCGCTGGAGAGCCCTTCACCATCCGCGTCGCCTCGGCATGAGAGAGGCGTGCCTGGTCTCGCTTCGTGGCTGCACTGTAGCACTCAGCTCCTGGCTCACCGTCAGCTATCAGAAGATAGATCCCGGTGCCTGCAAGCAAGGTCGTCTTGCCATTCTTCCTGGGAATCTCGATGTAGGCCGTGCGATAGCGCCGTGTGCCATCAGCTCGTTTCCAGCCAAAAACCGTCCAGATGATGAACTGCTCCCATGGCTCCAATATGAAGCGGCTGCCAGCCCATTCGCCCTTGCTGTGTCGAAGGAAGCTAAAGAACTGGGCAGTGTGCTCGGCCGCCGCTCGATCGAACCATAGCCCGCGCTCTTTGCCATGTACCAGATCATCCAGTTGTCGCTCCACTGCCCGTTTGCATAGCTCGCACGCCGGGATATTCCCGTCGAGCACGTCGTGCATGTAGGCGACTACCGGATGTCTACTCATTGATCTCGTCTGCTACCTTCCGCTCTGTTGGCCAGGTCTCGGCCAGATACTCGCCAAATGGATCCTGGCCCTCAGGGGTGGCCATGGTGACTCGGGTCCGGGAACTGGGCGTCATCCCAAACTCCGCCGCAAACGCCCGCCAAAGTTTCATGGCATTGAAGGTAATAGCCACCACGGGCCGCTGTTGTTCGTAACCCTTGGTGGGCTCCTGGCTACTATCATCTGAGCCCATGTCCAGGCGGCCTTGCTTGTATCCGCCGTTGGAGCTCTTGCCCACAGTGAACGTTGTCCCATTCACCCTCATGTCTACAAGTCCGCGCCGCCCCATCGCATAGCATTCACAAGCCATCTCCAAACTCATGCTGTCTACGGCTGTCAGCAGTCCACAAGCGATGAGCTCCGGCGCTACGCGTCGCCAGGCTTCCTTCGCTTCGTCAGATAGCCATCGTGGGCAATAGCCGCTGTGCGGCGTGAAACGTGGCTCAGCCTCGTTCATCGGCCGATGCCCCGGATTCCCACTCAGGCGTTTCAATGCAGTCGGTTTTGCCGGTCGCCCTGCAGCCATACCCCCCCCTATCCATTTCGCGCGTGATGAAGCGATGC
>DATKWG010000129.1:0-9047 GCA_035529675.1 Anaerolineae bacterium | reverse complement strand
TTGCACCGACGGTGGTGTCGGCTTGGAGAGAGCAGTTCCTGGAACGGGCTCCGGAGCTCTTTGCCACGCAGCGCAGCCTAGGCGCCGAACAGGAACGTATCGCCGAGTTGGAGCGTCTGGTCGGTCGGCTGACGTTAGAGCAGGAGGTGGGTGAGGAGTTCTATCGAGTCATCGAGGAGGTGAGTGAGTTGAGGCCACCGGCTGCCAAAGCCAGTCTTCGCCCACGGTGACGGGAACGATGTGACTGTGACGAGCATTTTACTGGACAAGTCTGGTTCGATCAGGAGAGAGCATGGCTCCTAGTCGTGGTCCCTGTGTGGCAGAGAAGGAACGCCGAGTCCTGTTTCCGACCGATTTCTACTGGCCGGAGCCCCCCTCCTGGGCCGTAGAGCTGTGTGGGGGCGATGGCCGAATGGTCGACATCTGTTGCGCTCGCCAGCGCATCCACTTCGGCCACAGATTCAGGCGGGTGAAAAAGTACGTGGAGTTCCTTCGTCTGACGTACCACGCCCTACTGGACAGGAAGCACTACGACCTGTTCGTATTCTGGGAAGCCAACGGCGGCATCCCCTTCGCCCGCCTTGCGAGGCTCTTCGGATTGAAGCGCCCCAAAATAGTTCTCTTGGATTTGATCGTTGTGTTTGGGGGGGCTTCTATCGTCGTTTGCTCAATGGGATTGTCTCCTATGCCCTGAGAAACGTCGACGCAGTGGTAGTCCAGGCTTCGGAGCGGGTCGAGAGATACAGGGAAGCTTTCAGACACATCGGGTACATATGCTATGTGCCTGTCATCCTGGGAATCAAGAGCGCAAAGCTGGAGGAGGAATCGCCAGACGGCTATGTCTTCAGCGGAGGGGTCAGTTTGCGAGACTGGCCAACCCTGTTTGAGGCTGCCGAGCAGCTCTCAGAGGTCAGGTTCGTCGTCTGCGCCGCTCCGGACGATCGAGCCATAAGGGAACTGCCCATCCCCGACAATGTCACCGTTTGCTATGACCTTTCCTCGGCCGAATTCACCAAGCTGCTGGGCCAGTCCAGATTCGCCGTTCTGACCCTTTCCGATGACCAGGCCACCTCGGCCTCACCTTCTTGGGTAGTGCTTTCGCTTGCCGCAAGGCGGTCGTAGCCACACGGGCGGTGGCAACCGGGGATCACATCAGAGACGGCGAGAACGGGTTCCTGGTTGGGCTTGGAGACGTAGGCGACCTGGCGAGGAGGACGAGAACGCTGCTCGACAATCCGGACTTCACGCGCGCCCTGGGAGAGAACGTCGAGCAGCATCTCCGGCGGTTTGGCTGGGAATCGCGTTGCCAGCGATTCCAGCAAGTGATCGCTCGGGTGCTTGACCAGAGGAGGGACTAGGATGAGGGTGATGCTGGCAGATCCCCCCCAGAAGCAACAGTTCTACGACCTCAGCTATGCCAACCTGGGGATACTGTACCTGATCGGCTATCTGCGCGATCGCCTGAAAGATGAGGCGCAAGTCTACTATCTGGAAGGGCGGCACACGCTGAGAGGTCATTTGGAGGAGATCGCCAGGTTTGCCCCCGATGTCTATGGGCTATCCTTCGCCTATCCGATAGCGCCTCTTGCCTATCAGACCCTGAACGCCGTCAAGGAGGCATTCCCTTCATTGCCAGTAGTATGTGGCGGACCCCATCCAAGTTAGTCGGTGGAACATGTCCTGAGGAATACGCAAGCCGATATCTGTCCTCGGTGAGGGAGAGGAGACGCTCTTGGAACTGGTCAAGCATTTCTCCTCGCCGAAGGAAGGCGACCTTGCCGCTACCTGCTTCGTCCTGGGCACAGTGGCCGAGGCCTTCCCCGAGCTGGTGCGCGAGATTCATGCTGCTGGGCACGAAGTCGCCACGCATGGATACAGTCACCAACTCCTCTACAAGCTCACGGTGGAGCAGTTCCGTGCAGACGTGCAGCGCTCGGTTGAGCTGCTAGAGTCGATCACCGGCGAGCCGGTGCGGGGGTACCGCGCACCCTACTTCTCTGTCACCCGTCGCTCACGGTGGGCCCTGGAGGTACTGGCCCAATGCGGCCTGAGATACGATTCCAGCCTCTTTCCCATTCGACGCAAGCTGTATGGCTTCCCCGGCTGGGAGGGCTTCCCGCATGTGGTCAACACAGAGAACGGTGCGTCTCTGTTGGAGTTGCCCATCTCCACGATCACTCTTCTGGGCCGCACTCTCCCGGTGGGCGGTGGGGATGCTTTCGACTCTTGCCCTGCTGGGTCACCCGGCGGGCCGTTCGGGCAATGAACCGGCAGGGTCAGCCCGCCCTGTTCTATTTGCATCCCTACGAACTGGACACCGAGGAACTTCGCCAACCAGTGGCCGGCGAGAGATGGAAGACCCGTTTCGTCCGTCTGAGCCAAAGACTAAACCGGGGAAAAACCGAGGCGAAACTGCGCTGGTTGCTGGCGGATTTCGAGTGGACATCGGTGAGAGCGTGGCTAGCGGAGCAACAACAAAGAGGTCGCAGTGACAGAAGCAAGGCACATGCCCTGCGGGGCTTGGGGGGCCGATAAACCTCGGCCGGCAGGCGTCCCACGCGTGTCTGAGCAAGCGAAGCGAACAACTCCCGACTGGGAGGCGATGCGCGTCGTACAGTGCAGCCGGTGCGGGCTCTACTACGCAGCCCCGATGCCCTTCTGGGATGACCGGGACCTGCAAGCACTCTACAGCACGGAGTGCTTTGGTGACGAAAGCCCCTGGTGGCCTCACGTGCGCACACAGGTTGACCCCCGACGGCGGTTGGATGCCATCGAGAAGGAGAGGGGAAAAGAACAGCCCGCCCCCAGGATGCCGGACATCGGCTGCGGTCAGGGCTACGCGCTGGAGCATGCTTTGCAGCGCGGGTGGGACGTGTGGGGACTGGAACCATCCAAGGCCTGGGCGCAGAGAACGGCGACTCGGCTGGGGGTGAAGGTTTGGGCACAGCGAATCGAAGAGGCCGAGGTGCCAGCAGGCACGTGCGACATCGTCTTCTCTGATAGGGTCATTGAGCACTTGGCGGAGCCGATGGCCATGATGGAGGTGGCCCACCGCGTGCTGAAGCCAGGGGGCGTCGCGTATCTTGTCACGCCAAATGCCAGCGCCCTGGTCAACCACTTTCGGAGCATGGCATTTCGCTTGAGCGGCCTACGACGCTCTCCTTACATAGAGCCGCTGGGCAGTGCCTATCACGTGGTGGGCTTGACCCCGCACTCTCTGTCTGTGTTGGCAGAACGGGCCCGGTTTGAGGTGCGTGACCTGTTGGTGCGACACGGCCGAAACGAATGGCGCAAGGAAAAGAAGTGGCGGCGAGCAAGCTCAAATCGCTGGTCTTGTGGCCTGCCCTCTTGCTTGGGGAGTCTATCGGCAAGGGCACGACCATCGACGTTCTGCTGATTCGTCAGCGACGGCACAACAGCACGAAACTGCATTGCCGGGTCCGCCGAACCTCGCCGGCATGACAAGACTCCGTTTTTTTCTTGACGGGGAAAAGCCTGGAAGGTGGCAGTCTGTCTGGAGCCAACGGCGTTCATGCGAAGCACACAAGTGAAGGACCAGGTAAAGACGAGACGCCTGAAACGCCTCATCAGGAGAAACACGTTCCTTCCCGCTGTCCTATTCTGCCTGTTCTTGTGGATCGTGGCATCGCTGCCGGGAAGCGACCTGCAAAGAATCCAGACATCCCCGGAGAGTGCATTGTTCAGATTCATCCTCTCAGATCCTTGCATGCACTTCTTGACCTTCGGACTGCTGACCCTCCTTCTATGCGTGGGATTCTTTGGCCAGTCGGGCGGCTCAATCCGGCTCCTGAGGGTGGGCGCCTTCGCGACTGGCTATGGCTTGCTCATCGAGGCTTATCAGGCGATCCTCCCCGAGCGAGCCTTTGGCCTGGACGATGCGCTATGGAACGTCGTTGGGGTGCTGTTTTCGCTGGCGCTGATCTGGTGGCGACTGAGCCGTCGAGGTGGGTCGGCACCCCCTCATCCACCAGGTTCTTGCCCAAGGCGTGCCTCGGCGCGCGAGGCGTCCCCTCCTTCAGCGGCGCGATCCCGACGCAGCACCTAACCAAGCAGTAGAGCCCCGGGCGGTTCAGGGCCCTGCGCCACCCTGGCGGGCAGCCGCGATTCTGTGGCATAGTGGTCCCAGTGTCGTGTCTCTTGGCCCGGAGAAGCCGCCTGCCACCGTCGCTCTTCCATTCCTCTCCTTCGCGCCCAGACCGGCCGGGCCGGAGAGCCCTGCATATACTGAGAAATAGTGAGCGGTACTGGAAGGGGGCAGAAGCAAGATCTGGAACTTGGCAGAGTAGGGAGCCATCTCACGTCCTCTTGGGCAGAGGCGGTCAGCATCTGCTGGTCGCCTCCTCTCAGTACCCTGCCAGGCGGTCGAAGCACGCTTTCAGGAGGTGGCCAGCGCCGACCATCGCCAGCCCGGCTATCAGCAATACCCACACCACGTTCTGTGACCGGTATCTCACACCCGCCCCTTTTGCCGATCGTGTGCCCATTCCCCCGTCGCCAGGGCCGCTCCCAGGTCGAGTGTTCTGGGGACCTTGCCCACACCCCCATCGACCAGCGCCATCGAGGTGCCGCTCAAGCCTGCCCCTCGGCAGCTGTGTTCTCCCACCCAAAGGTACGCCATGCCCGCGCACGCTGTCGAGCCCCAGAGCGGAGAGCATCGAAAAACGGGTTTGTCATTGTGAGCCGTAGCACAGCGAAGCCAAAGAATCTCTGTTTTGTGCGGTTTAGACTCTTCACTTGTACCCCTGAAGTCCGGGGCACTTGCGCTCAGGGTGACAACGACGGGAGCTCAGACGGGGTTTTTCGATACTCTCAGGAGTGCTGAGGGCGTGCGAGTTGCGCGCGAACCCTCTGTATGCTACAATGAGATTTGCGGCACTGCAGAAGAGGACTCGCATGGTGGACCTGGCCATAGTCATCGTGAGCTACAATACCCGTGATGAGCTTCGCGATTGCCTGGAATCGCTCCAGGAGGCCGTCCGGGGCTTCCAGCACCAGGTGATCATGGTCGATAACTGCTCCTACGATGGCAGCGCTGCAATGGTGCGTTCTGAGCATCCGTGGGTCCACCTGGTTATCGAGTTGGAGCACAACGGTGGTTACGCCTTCGCCAACAACGTCGGCCTGAGGGCGGTCGGGTATGGCCCTGGCGGCTCGGCGGCCTTGGCCCATCTCCAGCCTGAGGCGCTGCCCCGCTACGTTCTGCTGCTCAACCCCGACACGGTGGTGCCCTGCGACGCCCTGCGCAAGATGCTGGCGTTCATGGATGCCAATCCCGACGTCGGTGTGCTGGGACCCAAGCTGGTGCGAGAAGACGGCAGTCTCGACAAAGCCTGCAGACGGAGCTTTCCCACGCCAAAAGTGTCCTTCTACCGACTAAGCGGGCTTGCCAAGATCTTTCCCAAGAGCAGGCGCTTCGGGCGATACAATCTCGACTATCTCGATGTGGACGCTCAGGCCGATGTCGATTCGGTGGCCGGATCCTTCATGCTGATCCGTTCGGGGGCCCTGGAACAGGCGGGGCCGCTTGACGAGGCGTTCTTTATGTATGGCGAGGACCTTGACCTGTGCTACCGGATAAAGCAGCATGGCTGGCGTGTGCTCTACTATCCCGAGGTGACGGTGCTTCACATAAAGGGGGCGAGCAGCCGCAAGTCCAGCAGACGCGCAATAGTCGCCTTCTACAGTGCGATGCGCATCTTTCACAGGAAACACTATCGCTCTCAGTCATGCTTCCTGGCCAATTGGTCGATCGATCTGGGCGTCGTGCTGCTGTGCAAATGGGCCCTGTTGCGCGACCGTCTGCGTCCTGCCCAAGACAAGAGAGTGGCCTCAGCCTAGGTGATCGGGAATGTCTCATAGACTCAAGTTCCTACTAGCTCTTCTGACGGTCGTCTTGGACGCAGTCCTGGCGGCAATCGCCTACTACCTCGCCTACCAGCTACGGGCTTTGCTGCCATTCCCCACTCCGATGAAGATGGCGCCATTCCGAGACTATCTGCGGTGGCTCGTTCTTCACGTATCCAGTCTGCTCGTGACCTCCTTCTTCTACCGACTCTATAATACGCGCAGGGGAGGGTCGCGGATCGACCTATTCTACTCGATCATCTCGGCCGTCTCTATTGCCACAGTGATAGCTACTTCCTTGAGCTATCTCGCCTACCAGACCGACGGTGACCTTTCCCGTGGCGTGACCGCCTATGGCTGGGCTCTCACCATCGCACTCCTCTTCTTCGGCCGCATCTTCCTGGGGTGGATCCGCGGGCGCGTTGCCACTCGACGCCCAGACCGGCTGCTTCTGGTCGGCACCGGCGACGTGGCCCGCGTGATCCTTCAGAAGACATTGCACTCGCCTCAGTTGGGCTACAGGGTAGTTGGCTTTGTGGACGGCGAGGACACAGAAGGAGACGTTGTAGGAGTGCCCATACTCGGCTCGCAGTCCGAGCTGGCCCGCATCCTTCGCGAGAACGACATCCAAGAGGTGGTGATCGCCCTGCCCAACGCTTCTCACGACGAGCTGTTGGACATGATCTCGGCTTGCGAGGCTGAACACGCCAACGTGCGCATCTTTCCCGACTTTTTCCAGATAGTCGCTTCTGAGCTGAGCATTGGCGATCTCGATGGGTTGCCCATGCTCACTATACGCGATCCAGCCTTGCGGGGCTGGAAGTTGACCCTGAAGCGCACCATGGACCTGGCCATTGGCTCGCTGGCGCTCATCTTGCTGTCGCCCCTCATGCTCTTTGTCGCGCTGTTGATCAGGCTCGGGTCAAAGGGACCGGTCTTTTATGCGCAGGTGCGCGTGGGTTTGGATGGCAAGCCCTTTCCCATACTAAAGTTCCGCACCATGCGCACGGGCGCTGAGGAAGGTACCGGCCCAGTGTGGACGACCATCGACGATCCCCGGCGGACCCGGCTGGGCGAGTTCTTGCGAAAGACCTCCATCGACGAATTGCCCCAGTTCATCAATGTGTTGGTGGGAGATATGAGCCTCGTTGGGCCGCGTCCCGAGCGCCCCATCTTTGTGGAGCAGTTCAAGCAGGTTGTGCCTCGCTACATGGAGCGCCACAAGGAGAAGGCGGGCATGACCGGGTGGGCGCAAGTCAATGGTCTTCGCGGTGACACGTCCATCGTCGAGCGCACCAAGTATGACCTCTACTATATTGAGAACTGGTCCCCGATGTTTGACCTCAAGATCATCGTGCGCACAATGGTCAACCAGCTTCGCGGCGAGCGCCACGCCTACTAGAGAGCCAGCCGAAAACCGAGGGGCCCGCGGAGTGGGTGATCGCCCTCCTCGGTATCCTCCATGAGGGAGAACTAGCCATAGCACGAACCCCGAAACGGCCTCGACCAAGAAGGCTATGCCAATGGCTATGTCGATCACAAAGTTGATTCTCGCCCTGTTCCGCTTCATGTTAGTTTCCTCCAGCGATCATTTGCGGTGAGCACAGTCTCAGGCTTGACCTAGCCCACATCTCTGACTAGATTGTACGCGCGCCGGGTGAAGAAACCGTGAGAAGGATGGGGATAGCCTGTGGAGACGAGATGGATCCGCCGTGGCTCGCGCTCCTATCAGGGCAAGGAGGCATCGTTCACATGACCACTCCCGACATTCGCGAGTTGCGCCAGCTGGCCGCCGAGTTGCGCGTGCACGTTGCCCGGATGATGGGCGCGAACAAGGCGCACCACTTCGGAGGGTCGATGTCGGCGGCTGATGTCGTCGCCGCGGTCTACTTCTACAAGATGCGCTATGACCCCCGGGATCCCTCTTGGCCCGACCGCGACCGCTTCATCATGAGCAAGGGACATTGTGTGCCAGCGCAGTATGCGGCCTTGGCCATGCTGGGCGTACTCCCCATGGCAGAATTGCCCACGCTCAAGCAGTTGGGCAGTCGGTTGCAGGGGCATCCCGCCATGCACCTGTGCCCCGGACTCGAGGGCTGCACGGGCTCCCTGGGCCAGGGGCTCTCGTTCGCCAATGGGATGGCACTGGCGGGGCGCATCCAGAGGCGAGACTACAGGGTCTATTGCCTGATTGGCGACGGCGAGTTGCAGGAGGGACAGATCTGGGAAGCGGCCATGACCTCCTCCAAGCAGCGCCTGGGCAGTCTTGTTGCCGTCATCGACTGGAACGGCCTGAAGGCGATGGACGAGACATCTCGCGGGAAGCTGATGGAGCCGATGGCCGACCGGTGGGCTGCGTTCGGCTGGCGCGTGCGCGAGATCGATGGCCATGATATGGCCCAGATCTGCGGTGCTCTGGATTGGGGGGATGAGAGCGACGCGGTGCCCTCGCTCATCATAGCCCACACGGTGAAAGGCAAGGGCATCTCTTTCATTGAGGGAAAGCCCGAGTTCCACAATGCGGCGCTCACGAATGAGCAGATCGAGCAGGCCATCGCTGAGCTGGAGGCACGGCTCAGACAGGCGCGGGAGGAGTGACATGGGCAGGCTTAGGCAAACGCGCGACGCCTATGGCGAAGCGCTGGTGGAAGTGGGACGAGTCCACAGCGAGGTAGTCGTGCTGGACGCCGACCTATACAAATCGACTCGGACGGTGTTGTTCCGCGATGCCTATCCCGATCGATTCTTTGACCTTGGCATCGCCGAGATGGACATGGTGAGCACCGGAGCGGGCATGGCGGCCTCGGGCCTGGTGCCATACTGTAATTCCTTTGCCATATTCTTGACCGCCCATTGCTACGATCAGATCCGCATCCAGATCGCTTACCCCAAACTCCACGTGGTGCTGGCGGGGTCCAGCGCTGGCCTGACCGAAGGCCCCGACGGTGCCAGCCACCAGTCCCTGGAGGACGTGGCCCTGATGCGCGCTCTCCCAAACATGACCGTGCTGGTCCCGGCTGATGGTGTGGAGGCCGCGGCCATGACCATGGCGGCAGCGGAGCTCGAGGGACCGGTGTATATTCGCCTGGGACGCTATCCCGTGCCCGACATCTTTGACAGCAGCTATGCCTTCGAGCTCGGGCGGGCAACTTGGCTGCGCCACGGGAAGGATGTGACTCTCG
>DATKWG010000128.1:0-5438 GCA_035529675.1 Anaerolineae bacterium | reverse complement strand
CCCAGTCAGCCGCGCGCTGCGTATCGGCCGAAGACGCTCGGCCTCGTTGGCCAAGTAGAGGGCGGTGAAGCGGGTCACCGCCCAGCCGTCCATGATCTCCTCGTAGACGATCTCTGCCCCAGCGAGGCCCTCCTGTGGCCGTATGGACGGGTCGTTGCCGATGCGCACTGCCAACACGCGCCGGCGCAGCAGTGCTGGGTCGCTCACTCGCAGGCCGGTCAGCGGATTGATGCGTGGATCGGGCGTCGCCGTGGGCACCTCGGTGGGCGTTGAGGTGATCGGCACGGACGTGGGCATCGCGGTCGCTGTGTTAGTCGCTGTTGGCACCGGCGTATCGGTGGACACCGGCGTGAAGGTGGGCCTGGGAGTGTGGGTGGGCAATGCCTTGGCAACGAGGGTGGACATCTCCTCATCGCTGATGGACTCTCCCTGGTCGTTGCACGCCACCAACACCAGCAGGGCAATGGCCAAGATCATTCCCAGGATGCCTGCTGCGGTGAGGTGCCAGTGAGCAGCGCCGTGATGCCTGTGTCGCATTCGGGTGACTCCTGATAAGTATCCCTTGATTGTCTGAGGCCGGTTGCCGGCATGACACACACCGACGGTCGGGCCCAGTCCCGGATGGTGCCACCACAAGGCATCGCCCTGGCAGAGCCCCTTGAACGCTCCCCGCACTGGGGAGCACTCTTGGCCAGGGCTATGCCTTTCTACGTCTCAGCACGACGAGGACCCAGACTCCGCCGCCGAGTTGGCTTGTGCCCGACGTGGGGGACATGCCTGCCACCTGCCAGCCCTCTTCGCCGAGCTGATTCAGGTACTCGTGGACTCTTGGGCTATCCTGCGTGGGGAAGGGGCCCTTCAAATCCCCCACTCTTTGGTCATTGGCCTCTATGACCTTGCCGCCATACACGCGCAGGGTGAGATACTCCCATTTCTTCATCGCAACCCCCTCGATGGTTGCTGCCGCCCCGAGGGCCTCCTGGGCATCGCCCTGCAGGCGCTGACCAGCAGCGCGCGGCAAGCCACCTATCAACTGTGTCTTCAGGGCAATGGACGCAAAGCCGCGCCGGGACTGCAACCCTAGTCTGCAGGTCTGTTCGCGCCATCCTCTGCGTGGGCCAGACGTCTTGTGGCCTGCTTGCCGTCGTCCTGCCCTCTGGCACATCGACAGGTCCCCTCCGGGCAAGGCAGCCTCCTGCCGCGTTCGCCATCGTCGCTTTTGGAGACTCCAGAACGCAAACAAAAAGGGTACCTCGTTCCGCCCTTGCATCGCATCCGCCAATGAGCTGCAACTTGCACCAAGGCAGGACGACCCGCCGAAGGAAGACTGACGTCCGGCTATTGCGTGCGCCGGCTACTCGCAGGGCCAGCCAGAGGTGGATCCGTCTACGGTCCACGCACGTGCCTCACCAGTTGCGGAATGCCAGACAGACTCAGATCCCCAACATGCGCCTGATCTGGCCAATGATGCGCCTGGGCCACAGTTTGAAGTTTAGCCTCGAACGCCACTTGTACCACATAGCCCGATACTTGGTTAGCATTGCTGCCCCCTCTGTTTCGCCTGCTCTCAACCCTTCCTGTCATTCGATCGACCCTCACATACATATCATATCACAATGCATGTGTTGGTGTCAACGCGCAAGCACGGAGGCTATCGAAAAAGCCTGCAGGAGTCCCGCCGCGGTCACTCTGAGCGCAAGTGCCCCCCGGACTTCAGGGGTACAAGTGCCCCGAGCTTCAGGGGTACAAGCGAAGAGTGTAAAACGCACAAAACAGAGATTCTTCGCTTGCGCTGCGCTACGGCTCGCCTGTGCCTGCGCCCCTGCACTACGGGGTGCATGCGCCACAGGTGCAGTCGGAATGACAGATCCGTTTTTCGATGGTCTCCCCCCTCCCCACGACTCCCCAGTCTTGCCTTCGTCCTGGTCACAGTGTAAACTTCCCAATAGGCGAAGTGCCCCGTACGGGGTACAAGTCCGCCATAATAGCTGCTTACAGACACTGCGCTGTACGTGCCTTCTGGTATAGGTGTTTCCACCACCCTTTTTCCAGAGAATCGCCGGACTTGGCCACCTGCGGTCTTGGTCACGACCTGGTAGCGATCTGTTGGCGCAAGCACCAGAAAACAGTTGACATATGCGAGCTTTTGTGCTATAATAGCGTTACATACGGGCCAGGATGTCGAGCTTCATCGCCCAGGCGTGAGGCGGGCAGCGACAAAGACCCGCAAGCGGATCTGTGGTCTCTGGGTATGCAGGTCTCGTGGCCCAGAAAGGCCGGGTTCACTATGTCCGCCGATGGCGTGGCGTCGGCGGTTTGCTTTGCGATGGGATGGCGGACTTGGCCAGTATATCAGTGGAGGTGGTAGAGTATTGCGATGGTGTTTGAGCAGGGAGATAGGGATAAGAAGCAGCTTCAGCATCTAGTAGCCAAGGCGGAATCGCTAGGCTATGTGACGCTGGATGATATTATTGCAGTGTTCCCCCAGGTGGAGGAGAATCTGGCAGAGCTGGAGGATCTATTCATCTACCTGAGTGACGAAGGTATCCGGGTGCTCTATGGCGATGAGAAACAGGGGTCGGTAGAGCTTGGGAGACGGGAGATGCCCAGGTCTCCAAAGAGGGTCGCAGGACAGGTCAAGGCGGAGTTTGACTTGAGTGAGATCGCCAGCGACGACACGGTCAGCCTCTATTTAAAGGAGATGGCCCGAGTTCCCCTACTCACCGCTGATCAAGAGGTCAGTCTGGCCCGCAGCTTTGAGCAAGGGTTGATCGCGGGAAGCCAACTGGCGCGAGACGGCCACCTTTGCGAGGATGAGAGATGGCGTCTGGAAACCCTGGCCAATCATGGAGAGGGGGCACGTGCGCACCTGATTCAGGCCAACACCCGGCTAGTAGTGAGCATCGCCAAGCGGTATCTGGGGCAGGGCGTGCCCTTCCTGGATCTCATTCAAGAAGGGAATCTGGGTCTCATCAAGGCGGTAGAGAAGTTCGACTATCACCGTGGACATCGCTTCAGCACGTACGCCACATGGTGGATCCGACAAGCCATCACCCGTGCATTGGCCGACCAGGGGCGGGTCATCCGACTGCCAGTGCACCTCAGCGACCGCATTCGTAAGGTGTACCAGGTTGCACAGCAATTGGAGCAGGACTGGGGCCGGCAGCCCACCCCCGAGGAGATCGCTGAGGAACTCTCCTTGCCGCCACAAAAGGTGCAGTGGATGCTCAAGGTGTCTCAGCGGCCTCTCTCTCTGGAAAAGCCGGTGGGGGAGGAAGAGGACAGCGAGCTGGGGAGCTTTATCCCCGATGACGACACGCCAACGCCGGCAGATACGGCCTATCAGAGTCTCTTGGAGGAGCGGCTGGACGACGTGCTGGAGACCCTCACGCCGCGCGAGGCGCGCATCTTGCAGCTTCGTTTTGGCTTGCGTGACGGGCACAGCTACACCTTGGAAGAGGTGGGCCGCAAGTTCGAGTTGACTCGCGAGCGTATTCGCCAGATCGAGCACGAGGCCTTGGACCGTTTGCGGCATCCCACTCGCAGTCGTCAGCTACGCGATTACTTGTCCTAGGAGACTGCTGCAAAAAGGGCTGGTGGTGTAGGGGCGGGGTGATCCTGCCCCTACAAAAGGCAAATAACTGGACTACAGCCTATGTCACAGCAGCGCCGTTGTGGCGGCAAATACACGTTGTCCGAATTCTGCAACAGGCTCCTAGAGTTACGCGGTGTAGGTCGTGGGGATCACGCGCTTTGTGCGCCCAGGGCTATCGCGATCCGCGCCCAGTCTGTGGCCGCCATTCTCAGAGGAAAAGATGCGCCTGGGATTCCCCGTCCGGGTACTCGGATGCCCCGCCCTGCCTTCCTACGATGCGCGCCACTGGTCGCAATCGCCGCACGTCAGTGTGAGCCTCGCCTACCTGCGTGATATTCTCCACTACCTACGGGCCAACAACGTCTGCATGTACCGTATGCACTCCTCGTTGGCCCCTTACGTCACTTGCTCCGAGCTTCCTGAGCTGCGGAAGCAGATCGATGAGTGTGCAGCAGAGCTTGCCGCCACTGGCGAGCTGGCTCGCAACCATGACGTCAGGCTCTCTTTCCATCCTCATAGCGCCGTGGTCCTGAATGCACTCAATGAGGATCAAGCGGTGCAGTCGGTCGGCCATCTTGAGGCGCTCACCCAGATGATGGACGCCATGGGCCTGGGGCCTGAGGCGGTGATTGTGACTCACGTGGGTGGCGTCTATGATGACGTCGTTGCGTCTCGTGAGCGCTTCCTGCGACGCTACGATGGGCTCTCAGAGGCGGTGCGCCGGCGTCTCGCACTCGAGAACGACGACCGTCGTTTCAGTCACGCCGATGTGCGCGTCATCCACCAGACCTGTGGTGTGCCCCTGGTATTCGACAGGCTGCACCATCTCGTCTTCAACCCAGACCGGATTCCCATGCGCGATGCCCTGGATTATTCGTTGGGTACGTGGCCCGAGGGAATCAGGCCCAAGGTCCACTTTAGCACGCCTCGCGCCGACGTACGGTCCTTGCAGGGCTCGCACCGGCTCAAGATGCCCACCTGGACAGAGCACAGCGATTTCATCAACCCCTTCGAGTTCGCGGCTTTTGTGCGGATGGCCCAGGACCTGCGACCCTTCGATGTGATGCTGGAAGCCAAAGCGCGAGACCTGGCCCTGCTCAAGCTACGCGAGGACCTGCACAGGTTCGCGCCGGATCTCGCTAGCCGAATCAGATGAGCCGCCAGCTCTCCCAGCTCTAGGCGGGCCTCGAAGCGGCTGGCTCTCTGCCCCTCTGGGCCGGGATGTGCGTCCGGCGGCGACTTGTCGGTACGAATGGTCGCCGGGTCGCGCGGCTCAACCTCAGGCACGCACGATCAGGGGCAGATACAATTGCATGCCTGGCGTCGAAGGCGGGGCAGATGGGGTGGGCGTAGCGTTGGGCTCTCCCGGAGATGGAGGCCAGCCACTCACCCATTCGCCCTCGCAGCCCTGGCTGCGGCTGTAGGAGACGTCGTAATCGGTGTGCTCGTAATCGAAGGTGTCCACTACGGCCCCGTCGGGGGCTAGCAGTCGCACGCTGTCCCCATCGTTGTTGAGAATGATACTTGTGTCTCGTCGATAGTGCACGCTGTATCCGCCGGCCAGTAGCATGGTTCCTTCGGGCAATACAAAGGGATACGAGCCTTCTCCCTCGGCATCATCTAGCATACATCCTCCGAGATCAAGGTCTTCCCGTGAATCGTTGTGGAGTTCGAGCCACTCGTCCATCGGGCTTTTCTGCCCGTCGCCGTCCCAATCCACAGCGTTCGGCGCGGGCAAGAACTCGGAGATGCAGACCCGCCTCAGCACGCTCAGTGTGGGGCTGGGCGTCACAGATGCCGTTGCCGTGGGGGTGAGGGTGCTGGTGGCGGAGGGCGTCGCGGT
>DATKWG010000127.1:0-8704 GCA_035529675.1 Anaerolineae bacterium | reverse complement strand
GGGTACTGGGGCATCACCACGACACGATCTCCCACCTCCACGCGACCGGGCTGCGCGACGGCCGCCACCTCCCCAGCGGCTTCGTGGCCGAGGAAGGGAATGCGATACCCAACCACGAAGGCATTGTACTCGGTGCACATGGGCGCGGCGTGGACCTTGACCAGGGCCCAATCCTGCTTGGGCTCTGGATCGGGCACTTCTACCAAGCCCGCTTTGCGCTCACCAAGAATCACAGCTTTTCTCATCGTTCGTCTCCTAATGCTGCGTCTGTTGTGAAAAGCACCGCTGCGCTTTTTGCCAGGCATTCACGGCATGCACCGCATGGCGACCGGGCATGGCTATAATCCACGGAGGGCGAGCCCATGCGTCTCCAATCCTCCGTGGCGGGAATCCTCGATGGCCCACTGGGCTGTCAGGCACCAGCCAGAGCCTCCTTCAGTCTCTCCCACAGATCGTCCGGTGGGTCGAACGGGATATCGATTGGCTTGCGGTAGACCGTGCTGGCATACAGCCCCAGTATCACGTTCCACTGCTCGAGCGAACGCTTGAGGTTCGTCCCAGGCAGCTTCCCATCATCCTCAAGCCAGTCGAACATCGCATTGGTGAAATTGGTCTGGGCAGCGTGGTTGCCTTCCGCCCAGGCTTCCATATCTGCAACCGCGCCCTTCTCGATCCCGTCAGGAGATACGATCTCCCAGCGGCCAAACTCCTCGAAGAGCGTGCGCCCGCGCTCAGCGAAGGCGGCCACACGGCAGTGCATCCAGACCATCTCCTTGTCCACGACTCTCGGTGCGGTGTAGCCCAGGTTCCACAGCCCATAGACGCCATCGGCAAAGAGCAGTTGGGCAACCGTGGTGTCGGGGCTTGGATGACGACCGGTCATTTCCTTATCGCCACTGGCCTCCCCAAAGACGCGCACCACCGGGGCGTCCTCGTTCAATGACATGGCCCAGTCGATGATGTGCACTCCCTGGTCGCACATGGTCGAGCCAGCCGAAGAGTCCAGAAAGAGGACCTTGCCCAGCTTGCCCGACCGGAGCGCCTCCCGGCAGCGGGTAAGGACAGGGTGATAGCGAAACTGAGCGTTCACGCCGAATTTCGTGGCCGACGTGGCCTCGAGATCAACCAGAGCTCGCCAGTCTTTGACCTGGTACGCGATGGGCTTCTCGACGATGCACGCCGGCACCTTTTCGTCACTCAGCATGGTCATCAGCTCAACCCGAACGTTGGGGGGCGTGACCACGTGGACCAGGTCTGGCTTCTCCTTCTGGATGATCTCCAGGGCGTCGGCATAGGCCGTGATGCCGAACTCCTCGGCGAACTTTTCCCTTCGTTCAGCAACCAGATCGCAGCAGGCGACAAGCTCGCCGCGCGCGATCCGCTTGTACGCGCTGGCGTGCCAGTAGGCCCGTCCTCCACAACCCAAGATGACGCAACGGTGCTTATCCATGGCTTCACTCCTTCCAGCCCGTCGAAGGGCTGTCTCTAGAGCGCGATCAGCCAAAGCTGATGGCAACCATCTGGTGGCCCTCGATCCTGGGCACCACGAATTCGACGCGGCCGCCGTGCTGCCGAAAGTCGAGCGGTTCCTGCTCGGGCACGCACGCCACGCTCCCCACCCGCTCCGAGACCCTGACCGAGACCTTGAGGTTGTAGAGCGGGATCACGTCCTCGATGATGTCGATCTCCTGGCTGCGCCGCTCGGGAACATAGTGCAGCAGGTGTACTACCCAGCGGTGCTCCTCGGCCTGTTCGTTGATCGTGGCGAGCACCGTGCTGGGGCCGTCGTGACGCAAGACCGGCTCGGGAAGCAGCAGCTCCAGGGCGTTGAGGAACAGGACTTTGCACCAGTGGGGTGCGTTTTGGTTGTATTGGGTAAAGATCGGATGGGCAAAGTAGATCGCCCTGCCGTGGCGCACGATGCCGGGGTATCCCACCTTGCCGCACGATGGCGTGTGCCTGTGCGAACAGAAATGCCTGTAGGTGCGGTTGAAATAGGGGAGGATCACGTGGGCCAGGACCTCGCTGCCTTGCGCACTCTCCACCTCCATGCCCTGCATGTACATCACGTGCTCGGTCTCGGGCAGGCCCTTGCCGATGGCGCCTTTGGGCAGAAGGAAATCTGGACTGTAGGGAGCATCGCCCTTCAGCACCACTCCAAGCTCCTCAAGGGCGAAGGCGTCGCCGGCGGCGTTCAGCCCCGACTTGTAGGAGGCCACGATGGCCCCACCTAGGGCCACATAGGCGGCGAGCCTGGCCGCGAACTCGTCAGATACCGGAATGCCGTCTGGCAACACAAGCACCTTGTATCTGTCCAGATCGCTCTTGGAGTCGAGCACGTCGAATTGATGCCCTGCCTGCTCCAACATCCGCCCCGCTCCCATAAGGGATGCCGGGAGACCACCGATCTGTGCGCCATAGAACTCTTCCGGGGTAAACACGCCGATATCGACGACGGCCTTGGCACCGACACACCACGGCTCCTTCTTTTCCACGTCGGCAAAGACCTTCCCCACAAGATCGTAGACGGGTTCCGACAGCTTGCCGGAGGGATGAAGCTGGTCGCCGATCTCGCACTTTGTCCCCATGGCCAACATGCGGAGGACCTCGTACTGCAGCGCCTCCAGGGTCTTGAAAGAGTGAAAGTCGCCCCACGCCGTGTGGAACTTGCCCGTCTGACCAAGGCAGTCAATGCCCAGGTTCCGCGCATAGCGGGCAGTTAGGGGGAAGTGCAGATACCCCCAGCGCCCGCTCGGCAGAGTCTCCAGCTCAAAATGGCTATAGGCATCGACAACGGCCCGGTGTCGCGTGCCGATGTGTCCGGCATTGTAGTAGATGCTGCAATCCTGGTTGAACTGCCGCACGAAACGGGTCAGGTCGCGCTTAAAGTTGTTGACGACCTGCAGGCCGTATCGCCGCCGCACCTCCGGGTCAGAGGGCTCAAGACCGTGGGCCTCCATCCCGGCGCGGCAGAACCTGCATGAGCAGTCCGTAGGCGTGACGATGTCGAGGAAGAGCCCGTCAACCGGCAGAGTCTCCAGCACCTCTTGCACGTTGGCCTTCAGAAAGTCCACGTAGGGCGAGTTGAGGCAGAGCCGCCGCCAAAACCCGGCCTCGTATGGAGGTATCCCCTCGTGGCGGCCCTCGGCGGTGATGACCCACCACTCGGGGTGCCGGGTGAAGGTGTAGTGGTCCCATTGCACGGTGATGTAGATCGGCACCCGGATGTCGCGCGCGTGGCAGGCCTCGATCTGCTCCTTGAGCAAGTTCTTGTTCACCAGGTGGGGATGCACCCGTTCCGGGAAAGCCTTCGAGTCGTAGTAGAGCCACCCGTGATGGCACCTGGCGAAGCAGGTGATCGAGTTGACACGTGCCCTATCGAGGGTGGCGGCAAACTCCTCCGGGTCGAAGCGGGCTCCAATGCCCTCGATGGCTTCGCTGGTGTGAAAATCCAGATGGATCTGACGGAAACGCAAGTCGATCTTGCCCACGGTTGTTTCTCCTTTTCGTCTATTTGACCACCGCTGACGCCCAGAGAAGACGGCTCTGGCCGAAAGGCGAGGGCTACAGGACCAGCTTTTGCCCCTTGCGGCCATAGTCATCCTCGAACCGGTACTGATCCTCGGCGCTCCAGTGGCCGAAACTGACCACCAGCAGGTGGAAAGGTGCCTCTTCGGCCCAGAAGCGGTGTTTTGCCCCGGGAAGGATCATGAATTCGTCTCCCGCCTTGGGCTGATAGACCTTGCCGTCCAGCTCGAGATGGCCCCCTTCGTCGATGAAATGAAACAGCTCAGCGCGGACATTATGCGAGTGCAGGCTCGACCGACCGCGAGGCCTGATGCGGGTGAGGTCCACCGAGCAGCGCTGATTCCGAGCGATCATGTGGATCTTGCCCCAGGGACGCACTGATTCGACGGTCTCCTGCCCCTGTCGCGGGTCTTGTTCTTGCTCGGTCATGGTATGCCCTCGTCGTCTTGGTGAATGCAGCGAGACAAACGGAGAGGCACCGGCGCCACTTGCATTGTCGCACGGATTCGGTATAATAGGAGCTGTGGGGCAGGTAGCCCAGTTGGTTAGAGCGCCACGTTGACATCGTGGAGGTCGTAGGTTCGAGTCCTATCCTGCCCACACCCAGCCGCCGGCCGTGTACCGGTGGTTTTTCTTTGGTGCCAGGTGGGGGCCTGCACCAACAAGGCGGGACCGACCTTCTTGGCCAGCCCGTCCTGCGATCGCCTATTTGATCTCCACAGTCGCACCCACCAACTCGAGTTTCTCCTTGGCAGCGGTGGCTGTTTGCCTGCCCACGCCCTCGAGCACCTGCGATGGGGCCTGGTCCACCACGGCCTTGGCTTCGCGTAGTCCCAGGCTAGTTAGCTCGCGGACGGCCTTGATCACCTGGATCTTCTGATCGCCCACGGCCGATAGTATCACATCAAACTCTGTCTGCTCCTCATTTTCGGCGACCGCGGCCTCTCCCGCACCGACCATACCCGGTATGGCCGCGCCTAGCTGCGGAGCAGCACTCACGCCGAACTTCTCTTCGAGAGCCTTGACCAGATCGGCCAGCTCCAACACAGTCATCGCGCCGATCGCTTCGATCAGTTGTTCCTTTGTCACTTGTGAACCTCCCTGAATAGGCCCGATTTGGCCTGTCTTGACAAAACACTACCGTTCACCCTGATGCGGCCTCCAGTTGGTCCTTACGCGCATTGAGCACGTACAAGAGACCGCGAATGATCGCCGCCAGTGCACCGAGCAACCCGCTCATCGGTGCCCGGATGCCGCCCACTACTTGGGCCAGCAAGACGTCCCTCGGGGGCAACCTACTCAGGAAGATGATTCGCCCCGCGTCCACGACTTCCCCGCCAGCCAGGCCACCCTTAATCTCATACGTGTCCGGGTTGGCCCGGGCGAAATCGGCCACCGCCCTAGCTGCCGCGCCAACGTCGTCGTAGGCAAAAGTCACTGTGCAGGACCCACTCATCACCTCCGGATCTCTGGGCAGGTTCGCCTGCTCGAGGGCCACGCGCATGAGCGTGTTCTTGATCACCACCATCTCTGCACCAATGCCACGTAATTGCCCTCTCAGTTGCTCCATCTGGGATACTCTGATACCTCGGTACTGGGCCCAAATCATCACTTGGGCGCGGGCAGCTCTTTCGCCATATTCATGCACCAACTGCTCTTTGCTCTCGCGTGTGCGTGCCAATGGGTTTTCACCTCCCCCGATAGTAGTTATGTGAACCCGACCTGCTCTACGGCAGGGGGCGAACGCTGGATTCGCCCACACCTTTCATCCTCTTGTGGTGCCATCACGCCCCGTAGGCGGCTCCTCACAGAAAAAGCCTTCGCGCCACGCCGGTACGAAGGCTCGCAAAACAAGGGCGATCCCTGCTTGCACATTCCATCTTCGCCTCGGCAGGCAAACCACGCTTTGAGCGTCTGAGCGCACCTGCTGTCTATGGCACAACCGTATGCGATTGTCACTCGACTGAGCCAGTACTACTTTGTTAGAATGCTCATTCTATAATAGAGGCGTACACCCCGTAGTGAAGGGGCGCAGATGACCAGACGGATGTCAGAGTGGCTCTGGAGGCCACTTGTTGTGCCGAGACTGTTGCAGAATTCGGACAGCCTGCGTTTGCCGCCGCAACGGCGCTGCTGTGATATGGGCTGTAGTCCAGTTATTGGCTTTTTGTAGGGGCGGGGTGACCCCGCCCCTACACCACCAGCCCTTTCTGCAACAGCCTCTGCCCCGCATGGGGTACTTGTGCCCCGCACGGGGTACTTGGCCTGCACCCGTACCCGGTGACCCGCTTCCGCGGGCTTCAAAGCAAGGTAACGTAGTACTAGGCGGCGCGCATGTCCAGCGCGGCCAGCACTTCTACGCGCACTCCCGGACCCATCGTGGTGGTGAGGGTGATGCGCCGAATGTAGGCTCCCTTCGCCACGGCGGGCCGGTTGCGCAACACCGCCTCCATCACAGCAGCCCAGTTGTCCATGAGCTGCTCGGTTTCGAAACTCACCTTGCCAATGGGGATGTGCAGGTTGGCGCCGCGGTCCAGGCGAAACTGCACGCGCCCCAGGCGAAACTCCCGAATGGTGTCGGCCAGGTCCTGGGGCTGGACGATGGTGCCAGCCTTGGGGCTGGGCATCAGACCGCGAGGCCCCAGAATCCTCCCCAGACGACCTATCTTGCCCATGACCTGAGGAATGGCGACCGCCACGTCAAACTCCAGCCATCCCTCCTGAATCTTTGACACGTACTCGTCCACGCCGACATGGTCCGCTCCAGCTTCCTCAGCCAACCTGGCGGCTTCACCCTCGGCAAAGACCATGATGCGCTCACGCTGTCCAGTTCCAGCGGGCAACCTGGCCACGCCGCGGACCTGCTGGTCGGCGCGGCGCGGGTCCAGGTTCATGTTCATGTGGAGTTCCACGGTCTCATCGAACTTGGCGAAGGACAGCTCCCTCACCAGCTCGACCGCCTCGCGGGGTGGATAGGCTCTCAATCGATCGACCTGGGCACGATTGCTCAGGCAGTTCTTGCCATGTTTAGGCATGATTCCTCTCCGTGGTGCTTGCACCCCGTGGCAAAGGGGTGCTTGCGGATGACCATCCGGTCTCGGTCATCCTCCCACACAATGATGTCTAGTCCCTGACGATGATTCCCATGCTCCTGGCGGTGCCCTCGATGATCCGCATGGCACCTTCGATGTCCACCGCGTTGAGGTCCCTCATCTTGAGTTGCGCGATCTCGCGAACCTGCTCGCGAGTGACCGCACCCACCTTGAGAGCGTTGGGCTCAGCCGAACCCTTGGGAACGCCTGCGGCCTGGAGCAACAGGTTCTTGGCCGGAGAAGTCTTCGTGGTAAAGGAGAAGGAGCGATCCTGATAGACGGTGATCTCAACGGGGACGACTATCCCCGCCTGGCTCTGGGTACGAGCATTGTATTCTTTGCAGAACTGCATGATGTTGAGACCGTGCTGGCCCAAGGCAGGACCAACCGGCGGAGCCGGATTCGCCTTCCCGGCCTCGATCTGGAGCTTTATCACCGCAACGACCTTCTTGGCCATCCCAATCATTCCTCTTCCTGGACGGGCTCACCGGCAGGCGAGGCCACGACCACTCTTGCTCAGATGCTTTCCACTTGAAGGAAATCCATCTCCACGGGGGTCTCGCGTCCGAAAAACGACACCAGAAGCCGCACCTTGCCTTGTTCGGGGTACAACGCATCCACCACTGCCATAAAGTCGGCAAAGGGGCCCTGAGTTATGCGTACGGTCTCGCCTTCGCGGAAGCTCACCCTGATGCGGGGCTGCTCGGCCTCCATGCGACGGAGGATCTTCTCAACCTCCTCATCGCTTATGGGAGTAGGTCTCGCCCCAGAGCCAACGAATCCGGTCACGGCTGGCGTATTGCGCACAACATACCAGGAATCGTCGTCCATGACCATCTGGACAAAGATGTAGCCGGGGAAGACCCGCTTACGGACCGTCCGTCGCTGGCCATCGCGGATCTCCACTTCCTCCTCGGTGGGTACTACGACCCGAAAGATCCTACTCTGCATGCCCATGGTTTCGATCCGCTGCTCGAGGTTCGTGCGGACCTTGTTCTCATAGCCAGAATAGCTGTGAATGACGTACCACTTGGCCTCTGGCGGGGGCTGAGGCTTCTCTATCTCCGGAGCCTCCTCAATCTGCGCCTGTGCGTCATCGGGCTCGGCAGGCTCCCTCTCCCCAGCCTGAGTCGCATCCCGAACCTGCACCTCAGAGTCGTCCTTTTCTTCGCTTACGTGCGAGCCTTGGATTGCCAAGAGCTCCTCTTCGCCAGCATTCATCACAATCTCACTTCTGCACCGAGCCAATCCGGCCCGCCGGCGCACTAACCGATTATGAGGGCAAACAGCTTGGAGAGAATCCAGTCCGCAAGGCCCATGGCCACGCTCATCACCACGGTGACGCCAAACACCATTGCCGTCAGGTTGATGGTAGTGCGGCGCGAAGGCCACACCACCCTTCTCAGCTCCGCTCGCACCTCTTTGACGTAGGAGATGATCCGATTCGGTTTTTTCGCAGACCTCTTGGCCGACCTGGCTTTCCCCTTCGCCATCGATCTGATCTCCCTTGAATGCAAGACATGCCTCCACCGCCAGGACAATCGTAGACGCCGTGGGGCCCACGAAGGCATATCTGTCCCTCAGTGTCGGTGCACGAGCAAACCCTACCGGTCTGACACAGTGCCTCTTGGAAGATACTGGAGGCAGGCGAGGCAGGAATCGAACCCGCAGCCTACGGTTTTGGAGACCGTTGCTCTGCCAATTGAGCTACTCGCCTGTGATGGGAATGGGTAAGATTCCTCCCCTTGCCCTATCGCTGCTCGCGGTGCTCAGTGTGCTTTCGGCACCGCCGGCAGTACTTGGTCAAGGTGATCCGCCCAGAGTCATTTGTGCGATTCTTCTCGGTCGTGTAGTTCCGCTCTCTACACTCCGTACAAGCCAGGGTGATGACGATGCGGTTTGCTCTTCTAGCCATACTTCGTTTGAATCCTCAAGGGGCCTATTCGATGATCGCAGTCAGAACACCCGCGCCCACGGTGCGACCGCCCTCGCGGATGGCAAGGTGCGACCCCACCTCCAGCGCCACCGGCTCGATCAGCTTGATCGTCAGGTTGGCATTGTCGCCAGGCATCACCATCTCCACA
>DATKWG010000126.1:0-4207 GCA_035529675.1 Anaerolineae bacterium | reverse complement strand
GCAACTGAAGCTGGCTGGCTTCGAACCCGCATACGTACCCCACGCCGTGGAGACAAACATCTACAAGCCCGGGTCGCGCGCGGAGGCCAGACGACACCTGAAGCTGAGCGAGAAACGCGATGACGTTGATTTCCTGGCAGTGATGGTCGCAGCCAACAAAGGTGCACCTAGCCGCAAGTCATTCGCGGAAGCCCTGTGTGCCTGGGGTGAGTTTATCAAGAGGCATCCCAAGGCCCTGTTATACTTGCACACACATGCGGGACAGCAGATGGCGGGGTTGGACTTGCTCGCGATCCTCGAAAGGCTAGAAATCCCTGACGAGAACGTGATGTTCTGCGACCCGTACTGGAACATCCTCGGCTTCCCTGACAAGTATATGGTGGATGTGTACAACGCAGCGGACGTGCTACTCAACCCAGCCATGGGAGAAGGTTTCGGCCTACCGATTCTGGAAGCTCAGGCCTGCGGTACGCCAGTCATCGTCGGGGATAACACAGCTCAGAGCGAACTCTGCTTCGCGGGATGGGAGGTTGCAGGTCAGCCCTTCTGGACACCTCTTGGTACTTGGCAGACGATCCCGTATATCTCTTGTGTCCTGGACTCCCTAGAGGAGGCCTACGAGACAAGAGGCGACGAGAGCCTGAGAGTGAAGGCGCGCGAGGGGGCCATGCAGTACGACGCAGACTTCGTGACTCAGACCTACTGGAAGCCGTTCCTGGATGGACTCGCTGAGGAGATAGCCGCTGGTGCATGTCTGGAGATGGTAGAGTTATGACGGCACCTGGGGCACGAGTGCCATGGTTTATCCCTCTGGTACAAGAAGCGCCACAGCTCTTTAGTCTAGCTGGGACGCTACGGCCCCCGCAGCGAACGATTGGGGTTGAGGTAGTCAATCAGATATCGCTTCGGCAGTTGGATAGGCTGTATGTGGATTCCCTTGGGGTAGAGCGAGGCGTCTATAAGATTGTTGCTTTTGCAACTTCGCTGACGGAAGCATATCCGTGGCTGACGGGGGATGAGAAGGCGGGGGTGTGAAAAACGCAACCTGCGAACGCGAGGGTCACGACTGGATGCCTACGGCGTTAGCTTTCGACGGAGCTTGGTGTAGTCCCTGTCGGCGTTGCACCGCAGAGATTCGATGCGCGCCAGGGCAAGAGCCGGAGATCATAGAGGACTCCTGGGACGTATCAGTTCATGGTATCAATCTGGACATCGAGGATGACCCCCTTGGGGGTGTGGCCAAGGTCGTCTGCCGAGAACTGGAAAGCAGCTATCTGATCAAGTCTATCGTCCTGAGTGCTGGAGACGTGGTGTTTGACATCGGCGCTCACGTGGGAGTCGTCTCGGTCTATCTTGCCAAGCGCTGGCCAGGAATCCATCTCTACGCACTGGAGCCAGTGCCTGCCAACTTCCAGAGGCTTGTGCGAAATCTACGAGCCAACGGTTGCGGGGGTGTGACGGCGATCAACGCTGGCCTAAGTGGCAACGGGCGGTTCTTGGCACTACAGGGGAATCCCTCGCTCAACAGTGGCGGATACTCTGCATTCGTTGGGGGCGGCCCCCGATTTCGTGTGCGTACATTTACGCTTGAGTGGCTATTCGCGCAGTTCGACATCGCCCGGTGCAAGCTCCTCAAGATCGACTGCGAGGGCGCAGAGTATGAGGTGCTGGCTGCCAAGCCTGAGTTGCTAGAGCGTGTGGACTATCTGGTGGGTGAGTTCCATATCAGCCCCACGCTGAATGAGTGGGGGCGGACTCCCAAGATGCTACTCGATCTGGTGCATCAATACATCCCGCCAGAGCGAGTTCATGTGACCACATCGAGGATGGCCGGATGAGGATTCAACTTTTCAACCCCCCAGTCCATCACTACTCTGGCGTGCACTACAAAATGAATCCGCCGCTGGGCCTGCCCATCCTGGCGGCCGTGCTAGAGAGAGCTGGCCACAAGGCGGAGGTTTGGGACTTGGAGGCCTTGAAGATACCACCCGCTCGCTTAGCTCAGTCATTTGAGGAACAGAAAGATCGTTGGCCAGACGCGATCGGTTTGACCACCACGACCCACAACGCACGCGGGGCAAGGGAGTGCATTGCGACGCTACGTGAGGTTGGCTTTGATCGGTACGTTGCTTTGGGTGGGCCGCACGTGACCCTAGATCCCACAGTAGAGTGGGGCCAGGATGTGGTCGTAACGGGCGAATGCGAAGGCAACATTGTCTCGGTGTTTGAGAAACGGATGCGCGGTGTGGTCAAGGGCGAGAGGGCACCGCTCGGCTCCATTCCTGGGCCTTTGTGGGCCAAGCACAAGCCGCACCCCACGGCATACTACGGGAACGCGCCCAGATTGAACTTCCCAGAGGGGATAGCGATGTGGTCTAGGGGCTGCCCGCACAGGTGTATCTTCTGTGGCAATCCCGTATTCCAACAGCAGGCTATTCGGTTCAGACCACCGGAACGGATCTACGAGGATATGGCGGCGGTGAAGGCACTAGGGGCGCATTCGGTTTTTGTGTACGACGATGAGCTTGTGGGCGCAGGAAAGCGACAAAACCCGTGGCTCATCGAGACGTGTGCCAGGGTCGCTCCTCTCGGACTGACCTGGAAGTGTCAGGGGCGATGTTCGCACCGTTTATCTGAAGACGTGTTGCGAGCGATGGCGGCCGCCGGTTGTCGAGTGATCATGTGGGGTGTGGAGTCGTTCTCAGACAAGGTACTCACACATATCCGAAAGGGAACGACAGAACGGGATATCTGGCACACCCTACGGCTTGCCAAGAAAGTGGGTATTGCCAACTGGCTCTTCCTGATGGTGGGCAACTACCAAGAAACACAAAGGGACTTGGCCTACACGGAACAGCGACTAAGCAAGGCGGTGCAGCAGGGCCTGGTACAGTATCGCCAGGTGACAGTGTGCACGCCTGTTCATGGAACAGAACTTTACGAAAACGCCAAGCACGAAGGCTGGCTAGTAGAATCGCCGGAAGGCGGGCCACAGATGAACCAGGTCTACGCAGGGACGCCGTGGATTAGCAAGAGGGAACTGAGGTACTGGAAAATGAGGCTTGAGGTGGCGAAATGAGGTGCCTGGTCACCGGCGGTAGGGGCTTCGTTGGTCAGCACCTCATGGCCGCATTGTCTGAACGTGGTCACGAGGCGATCTCCTATGACCTCGTGGACGGCCAGGACGTGCTTGACCCCGAATCTCTGAAGAAGGCAGTGCTGGGGGCCAAGGCGGTGTTTCACTTGGCGGGCATTCTAGGGACCGAGGAGACGTTCAGTAACATCCGTCGATGCTTTGATGTGAACGTGATGGGAACGCTCAATCTGCTGGACATTTGCACAGACCATGACGTGCCCCTGATTGTGCTGTCTCTGACCAGCAAATGGCTCAGTCCCTACATGGTCTCGAAGCAGGCGGCCAACGCACTCTGCCAGACATATGCGGCGGCCTATTGCACACCCGTCTCTGTAGTGCGCGGATTGAATGCCTACGGGCCAGGCCAGCACTGGGGCGCGGTGCGCAAGGTCGTGCCTACGTTCATTGTAGCGGCCCTGCAAGGGGACCCCCTGCGCATATACGGGGATGGGAACCAGATCGTCGATCTGATCTACGTCTCAGACGTGGCGGAGATCATGGTGCGGCTCTGGGAATCGGGCAAGTGGGGGCTGTTACTTGACGCGGGCACGGGCGTTCCCACACGAGTGATCGACTTGGCGCAGATGGTGATAGAGATGTGTGGTAGCCAATCGACGATCGAGCACGAGGCGATGCGACTTGGAGAAGCGAAGGGCGCGGTGGCCCTGGCAGATCCGACAGACGCACTCAGGGAGCTAGGCTACTATCCACAGGTAGGACTCCAGCAAGGGCTGGGAGAGACCATCGAGTGGTATCGCGAGCGCTGGCGGGAGGCCGAGCGGTGATCGGGATAGGGATAATGAGTTTCGACCGGCCACATTACCTAGGCCCAATGCTGCAAAGCCTGGGTGCGAACGACCTGACAGACTGTGAGGTCTGGCTATTCCAGGATGGCCGGGAGTGCCACGTGACGGGCAGGCAAATGGCCAGGCAAGAAGATATAGCGGAGTGCGTTGGCCTATTTGAGCAAGCCGATTTGCCCCTGGGTCGCGTGGTCGCCCACACGCATAATCTTGGGATCGGCCTAAATCGGCTAGCACTCTACAACGCACTGATGAGGAACTATGACAG